>JAFZTG010000046.1 GCA_017618935.1 Bacteroidales bacterium
GTCATCAATGGTATAGAGATGCAATAGAGAGTATTCTATTTGGCTATTTTTTAAAATTTGGTACTTTTTATTTTTCAGAAACACTTGTTGTTATTATGCGTATTATACTACAAAATAGATATTTTTCTAAACGTGCACACAAAGGGGCTATAGAAAAGTACGTAAGAGACACAGAGTTAATACTTATTATTGATCAAGCAACTTCTGTTACTTTTTTTCTGGCGGAAGCTAGAAATATTGCAAAAGAGTTGGATTATCCAACGCCAAAAGATATGTCGCCAATACAAAAGAGAATGCGAAATATTGCATACAATATATCAATACAATTGGAAAAAAACATTATTGTTAATTCATTTAAAGATTTAAATATATGAAATACACCCCTGCTAGTATTGTCAAAAATTCATTATTCTACTCTATTCCTATATACCAAAGATTATTCGAGTGGGATTCCGAAAATGTGGAAACTCTTTTAGAAGATTTAAAAAAAACATTTGAGCATTATCAAGGGAAAAAGGATTATTACATTGGAATGTTGACTTCGACCAAAGATAAGGAACTTGTTGATGGGCAACAAAGATTTACAGTAATGATGTTAATGGGATGTGTGTTGCAAATATATTATCCTGAATGGAAAAGGTTCTTAATAGATGAACGCCCAAGATTGCAATTTGTTGCTCGTCAGCAAGACGAGGCCTATATGCAATATTTGATAAAAGATGAAAATTACAAATTGGATTATGTCAATTATAAAATGTTGAGTGGCAAGAAGACAATTTGTGATTTTATGGAAAAACTTGACAACTATCCTGATACGAAAAAGAAAGAGTTTGCCGAATACATTTTCCAACATATGTGTTTCTTCATTTCTGAATTACCTAATGACTATAGTCCCCGAGATTTGAATAAGTATTTTGAACGAATGAATACAACAGGGAAGAATCTAGAACAACACGAAATACTTAAAGTTAAGCTACTTAGTAATTTGTCTGATGATGTCAGTATATATATGACGTTATGGAATAAGCTTGCAGATGTTGACACTTTGCTAATACGTAAGAAAGACAAGGAAACAGAACAAGAATTGGTTAGACGCAAAAAAATAGCTTTTACAAAGAGCATAAATTCTTTAGTGGAGGATGACATTATTAACGGAATGAGAAACGTAGATGATGAATCAATGGAGACTATCGCGTCCGTACAACCTTCTTCAGAAGCACCATCTAACGAGACAGAATACACTAAAGATTCACATTGTGCCTTAACGTTTCCGTATCTTCTTCTACAAACATTATATTGGAATTTAGATGGAAAAATTAAAGGTAACATATCGGATTTTTTCAAACCCAATAATCTGCTTAAAACATTTGAAGAACATCTTCCTTATGAAGGCAACAATGTTAGCAAGGAAGACATAAGGGATTTTATGGAAAAACTTGTTAGATGTAGATTAGCTTTGGATATTTGTTTTATCCGACCATCCGACTATGGCTACTCGCTTGATATGAATCTTAATGAGGGCAATGATTCTCTCAAAAGGTTGCTAATGCTAGAATCTATGTTATATGTATCTTCTTCAAATTACACCAATTATCGTTGGTTCGGTTGGTTAATGGAATCAACAGTATCAGGTATCCCATCTGTAGAAGAACTTTACAATGCCTTAAAAAAACACGATGACTCGGAACATAAGAAAATTCCTGACTTGAAAGACCTCTGTTATGGAGAAATAAGATATTGGTTTTGGAGATTAGATCTTTATATTTGGGAAAACCGTCAAAAATTATTTAAAGATAACCAAGAGTTTTTGCGAGTTGCTGATAATTATGTCTTTAGTAAAAATCGAAGTATAGAACATGTTGCTCCGCAAACTCCAAAAACAAATTCTGGTTTTAAATGGGAAGGGACAGCAGAAGATAAAATTATAATGAATAGTTTTGGTAATTTGGTTATGATTTCGCAAGGACTTAATTCCGCACTACAAAACGAATGTTTTGAAATTAAATTTCAACACGTTTTGGCTTATTGTAATAACTCAAAAACTGGTTCAATAGAAAGTTTAAAGTTATTAATGATATATATGGATTATAAAGATAAAATCTGGAGTAAAGATACTATTAAAGAACATGGGGAAAAAATGTACGATATGTTAAAAAAATCTTATGAATAAACAAGAACTAGCCCAAGAATTATTACAATTTGCAGAAAAAGCATTTGTTGACATCAAGAATATAGAAACTGGCTTTTTGACCCGTCATCTTGTGAATCCTTTGACAAAAGAGCAGATTCTATATGTATCATCAGAGACGGAAAATATTGTTACACAGTTAGTGGAACAAATGGAGAAATTGTTCTCAGAAAAGATTCCAGAATATTTCGACTGTGGAACATTATTTCAGTATATCTTTGATAAAGTTACAGAGGTAGTGTATAAAATGATAATGGGGAATGATATTGATACACAATTTGGTCTAAAAGAGGCATTTGCATATCACGAACCTGATCTGCCTGAATATATACAACTTAAATTAACTAATGTTGTAGGACAAACAGCTATTATCAGTTCTCAAATACTTAGTTATCTTGATGAAAAAAAAATAAGAACAGTTGATTTGAGCAGTTGGATGATAGGATACCTTATGGTGGCAGCTGTTATTGCAATTCAGTTTGCCCAAGAAATAGATCCAAACGATGATTCTGAAATGCAGGCATATCTTAACAGATAGACATGAGGAGCTTAAATAGTCTTATGTGTTTCCTATAACATTTTCCTACCAACCTTTTGCCCCTAACGGGGAGGTTTCCTATTTGTTCCGTAGAAAAAATTAACGTTGATTTTTGCCACATGTTTTTCAAAAATTCGTGTATCTTTGCGTCAGCAAAAAAGAAAAAGAGATACAATTATGGCATCAATAATCAAAGCAATTCCAACATTATATGGTAATGAAGCCCGTCGTTTTCGAGATATGGCGGACGAGACCGAACGTAAGTATGATTTACGCCCGAAGCGAGATATTTCTATAGATCCTCGCTATAAAGCAATGCGAAAAATCCTTGAACGTTCGAACATTACCTATTAACAGAAGGTCATGCGGTGAAGGGAATCGTGTTTTTTGTTGTTTATGATTATAATTCTACGAGGATGGTTCGACTTCGCAGATGAGCGTTAAAAATTTCTTGGAATGTAGCGTTAAGAACTCTCGGCTTGGCGGCGAAGGTTGTGTGTGGAAGCCATCCCCGAGAGTTTAGCGGAATGAGAAGAAATTTAGCGAAGATGCGGGTCGACGGCGTTCTTTCGTTTCACTTTCTGTCGCTGTAGACAGAAAGTGAAAGATATTTGAAAATCACCAAAATCCTCGCAGAAACCTAAATGAAAGAATCCTCGCAAATTACGGACAAGATTGATGTTCTGCGATTTGCTTGATGATTGACGTGTTACATTTTTCCTACCAACCTTTTGCCCCTAATGGGGCAAGACTTCGAAATGAGCAATGATATATTGAAAATTCGCAGTTTCATTGTTGGATTTCAATGTTTTTAAAAGTCGTACCGAAAAGTGTATGGTTTTGTGAAAAAGTCGTGCCGAAAAGTGTATAGATTTGAAAAAAACTTGTATGGAAAAGTGTATTTTTACATTTTTCTGGGATTTTTAATGTAAAGCTGTTTCTTCAAAAATGTACGAATTTGCACTAAAAATAATATCCAAGCAGTAAGCATTACAACTCTAAATTTTTAATTCTTCAGTCTTAATTTCCCCAAAACCTCTGCCTTAATTTGGCACACCCTTGCTTTTTCTTTGTCGAAAAAAGAATATGGACATAATAGAGAAAAATTTTTTAAGAGAAAACGGCACGAGACTTTTTGTGGCAGACGGATACGAGAAAACGTATTATTACCAACGTTTGTTTACAGTTCTTTTTGACAAACTGCCGTCGCTTGTTGAATATTCATACGAATTTGATGACAAGAAAGATTCTCCTGTTTTTCTTGGTGTTTTCATGAGTACAGCTAGGAAAGATGGATTTGTGCAATATTCTGCCGCTGAGACTCTTTGCGGCGGAACTGATTTGGAAAAAGTTCAATTGGGTGAGTATGTGTGCGTAGAACACACTGATTTTCATTTATTTACAAGTACAAGTAAACAAATCATACTTGTTTTTGATCGTATGTCTATTTACTGTTTCTACGAATTTCAAAACAAAGAAAGCAAGCGTTATTGTGAAGAGTTTCTTACGTCAATCAACACGAGTTTTAATAGAATAAAATCATCCAAATCAAAAATCGGTTGCATCGGTTTAAGCGACAGGCACTATTATTTAAAGAACATGGAAATAAAAAACATGGGAAAACTTGATGTTGGAGCTTTGTACAATGATGATTTTCAGGATATTGCGTTGAATATTTCCCGTTTTTTAGAAGACGACCAAAATGGATTGGTTATTCTTCACGGAGAACAGGGGACGGGCAAAACGTCATTCATCAGACACTTGATTTCGCAGTCAAAGAAACAGTTTGTGTACTTGCCGTTGGACATGGCCTCGTGCCTGTCCGATCCACGAATGATTACGTTCATTTGCGACGAGATGAAAGATGCGGTGATTGTGATTGAAGATTGCGAGCAACTACTTGTCGATCGTGGAGAGTCGTACAATTCCATAAATACTGGACTGGTAAATATCTTGAACATGGCAGACGGTTTGCTTGGCGACAGTCTCAATCTCAAATTCATCTGTACGTTCAACAGCGACGTAAGGAAAATTGACAAAGCCCTGTTGCGCAAAGGCCGTTTGATTGACAAATATGAATTTGGAAAACTTTCTGCCGAAAAAACATCTGCCCTAATGCAAAAACAATACGACTTGACCGGCACGTTTGAACCAATGACGTTGGCGGAAATCTTTAACTATTCCATTGAAAATCATGGGAAAAACAAAGAACGAAAGGTAGTGGGGTTTTAAGAAAACTTTTTTCAAACCTCTGCCTTGATATGGCACACCTTGTGTTTTTCTTTGTCAAAAAAATGAATCATGGCAATAAACTGTAAAGAATTACAAAGCATTTTGTCGGCAATGCCGGCAACGCAGAATCTTATGTTGGTGGGAAAACACGGCATAGGAAAATCGGAATTTCTCACCAATTATTTCCGTCAAAAAGGCATTGAGGTCATAACCTTGTTTCTTGGACAAATGAGCGACCCTGGCGACTTGATTGGCTTGCCCCGTATGGATGAAAAAACGGGCAAAACAGTATTTATGCCGCCATACTGGTTTCCAACCGACGGGAAGCCAGTGGTGCTATTCTTGGACGAACTGAACCGCGCCCGTCCTGAAGTGCTGCAAACCATTATGGACTTGGCACTGAACAGAAAACTTGCAGGACGAGATCTTCCTGAAGGTAGTCGGTTGATTTCGGCTGTGAACGACGGAGAGGAATACCAACTCACCGATCTCGACCCCGCCCTGGTTTCACGATTCAATATTTTTCATTTTCGTCCGTCGGTACAAGAATGGCTTAAATGGGCAACGGAGAAGAAAATGGACAGCCGTGTCATAAATTTTATACGAAATTTCCCGAAATATCTTGACGAAGACGGCGTTGTTGACAATCCCGACAGAGGACTTGACAAAACACCAGACCGACGTGCATGGAAAAAGGTTTCGGATTGCATTTTAAACATAGAAGACTTGCAAGAAATTCATAAAAAACTGGTTGCTGGTATTGTCGGGCCAATTGCGACACAGATGTTTTTCAATTCATTGGAAGCAAACAAGATTCTTTCAGGAAGAGATGTGCTGCTTGACTATCCAAAATGTAAAGCAACACTCAAAAAATACAAATTGCACGAAATGGCTTTGGTAAACGACGACATTTTCCGCTTTCTTGATGTTGGTGAGTATTCGCCAGAACAAAAATCAACAATGGCAACAAATCTTAAATCGTATGTGGCTGATTTACAAAAAGATGACAAAAACGAGGAATTAGCACATTTCGCTTCGTTTTTCGAGAAAAACACCTATCCGGCAGCAGTTACGTTCATCGTTACAGAAACATTCGAAGTGTACGATATACTTTTGAATTTTATTAAGAACATATAATAGCATAATAATGAACGATTTACAAAAAGAATATGACAATTGTTGGAGCGTGTTTTCTACTTGTTTTCCACATTTGACCAAACCAAAATTGGTAATCAAAAAGTTGAAGACGACGTGGGGATGGTGTGGAGGCGGTTATATTTCGCTCAACAAAAAATTGGAAAACGTGAGAAAAGTAGATTTTGTGCGACACGTTATCTATCACGAAATGAGTCACTTGCTTCAACCAAACCATAAAAAGGAATTTTACGATGTGTTGAAACTATTTGACCCGCTGCAATTACAGGAAAATAAAAAACTCACTAAAAGGATTGATGCGTTTAGGGCAATCGCAGAACAAGCAAAAACGATTGAGAATGAAAGCATTACTGAAGAAAATTGTTGAGCGGTGGTTTCTAACAGAACCTGCCCTATTTCATGTGTATTGTATGCAGCATTTGAGAGAAAATCTGCAAATGCCGTGTCCAATGCGATGTGGGAAAGGCATGGTGGAGTATAATCCCACAGTGCTGTTGCAAATGAATTGTAGCGAGGATTATGTGGAGAATCTGCTTCGGTTGGAAATGATTCGTCTGTTGTTGAGACATCCCTACGAGCGACAGCCCGAGTGTAGTTTACCGGCGGCTCTCACGCTTGGAAGCAACATGGTGATTGACCAACATTATCTGTTCCAACATCTGGAATTTGTAAAAGCATCTGATTATCAACTTCCTAAAAATCAATGTTTTGAATGGTATGTAAACAAACTCAACGTTTTGTTGCAAGAACCGCCGTCAGAGGAGGAAGATGCCGGCAAAGAGGAATCAGACGAAGAAGATGAATCTGACGAAGAAGTCACAACGGATAACGATAATGAGGACTTTTCGCCGAGCGACAACGATGGCGATGATACGGCTTTGGAAGAAGAAAAACAAGAGATCGAGGCTTACTCGAACGATGAGCAAGAAACTATTCAAGATGAACTGCCCACTATAGGCGATGAAATACAGGCACAATTGTCGGCACAATCGGAGCTGTGGGAAGAAGACGAACTGAAAAAGGAGGAAATCAACAATCTGATACGTGAAACCACACAGTGGGGAAGTTTGCCTGGCAAATTGGTAGAACAAATTATTGCTTCGCTTGTGGTGAAATTGGATTACAGGAAAGTATTGAACTCGTTCCATACGAGCATTCTTTCGAGCAAACGGCGGCTAACACGAATGCGACCAAATCGACGAAGCGGATTCCAACAAATGGGGAGCATTTACGAACTTGCATCAAGCATTCTGGTGGCTGTCGATGTAAGCGGCTCAATAAGTCACAAAACATTGCAGGCGTTTTACTCCACTATAGCACGGTTTTTCAAATATGGTGTGGAAACCATCGATGTGGTGCAATTTGACGTGGGGCTTCGCGAAGTGACCACATTCAAAAAGCGACCAACAAAGGATGACGTTAACGGCCGTGGCGGTACGGAATTTCAAAGCGTTTTCAACTATATAAAAGAACATAGGAAATACGACGGGCTCATCGTTTTTACCGACGGATATGCACCAGAGCCACAAATCGACTTCAAAATGCGCACAAAAGTCCTCTGGGTGTGCCGTAGCGAACGGGAATACAAAGAACACGCAGAATGGATGAAAAAAACAGGAAAAGTTTGTTGGATAGAATTTTAAATAAGATATGGATACGAAACAATTATTTCAAGAATTAGACAATGACAGCTCTTACAGCACATTGATGCAATTGAAAAAAAATTTTTTTAGGGAAAAGGAGGAATACTTCGTTCCTCAACACAACAATGGGAATAGCTCATTTAACACAATAACGATTCTTCATCATTTTCCTAATGCAAAATTATTTTTTGATGATAAGAAAATTCTGCGACTCGTTGTTTTATCGAATGCCGTTTTTAAGGTTCAAACTATTCAAACGTGCGAAGGGAAAATCAAGTCGGTTTACAATCCGTGGCTTGGGAACGCATGGGATAATCAATATGATATTATTGATTGCATGAGGAGAATCAACGATGCCATGCCAGAATGGGAATCGGAATTCCAGAGAATTTGTCGGGAAAACGAACGTAGGATTACGAATTTTGAAAAGAGACGTTTGATGACTGGACACAATCAAGATATTGTGTCAAAATATATTGACGGAAAAATCGACGATATTATTGCAATGGAGACAAAGATTGCGACAGAAGATATCTTTAATTTGTTTAAGAAAAAAGGCTATAAGTATGAAGAGCGGGAAGTTATTCCTGGGTATATAGACTGCTTTGTGTTATTAAATAACATTCAGCTTCTTCGTGATTATCCTCCAATTATTCTTGTTTATGAAAAAAAGAATAAGATAGCACGACAGTCTGCGGTTTTTTTGTCCGCAGAAAAGATTTTGCAAATAGACAGTAGCATTCCCAAGTGGATAGAGGAAGCCAAGAAACTCCAACTTGAGTACGACAAGCAAGAGAAAATGGAACAACTTGCGGCTAAAACGACAAAAATATTAGTAGCAGCAAAAATGAAGGAACTTGGGTATGAATACGTGTATTACGAGAATGACAACACACTGAAAATCAAATTGCAGAAAAGAAGAAAGTTTGTAATAAGATTTCCCAGCACAAAAATTGAGAACGTTAAAGCGCTGCTCAATTCACTTCCATCATACGTGGATGTCATTAACAACATACCAATGTACGTAAGGGTTCATTATCAAGATGTTAGAGGAGAAGCTTGGATGAAAGGGGAAAGTAACAAATTATAAAAAGTATATGGCGTCGGAATACTTTTGCATAAGCAACTTTTGGTCAAAAAAACTCTCTGAGTACGAGAAGTTATATACATTAACGTCGGATTTTCAAAAAAATCCCGGAAATATTATCCGTTATCGCACAAATAGAACAATTACAAGGAGAAATACCTTATCCTGTAACCATAAAACGATACGGAAATAATATCAGTTGGAAGAAAGCATAATTTTCCAACCTCAGCCTTAGGATGGCGTAACTTGCAATAAAATTGCCCTTGAAACGGAGATTAGAAACAAAACTGATTTGAAAAATTATTATATTTTTGTAAAAAGATGGTTCAAATATGAATAACAATAATTTCTTTTCTAACGCATACAAATACACCGAATTAGAAGAACGGTCTCAGTTAGAAAATTATCTAACAGAGAGTTTTGTATTTATTCTAAAATATTTAATAAAGAGTTTTCCTCTTGATGCTATAAAAATCCTAGATTTATTTGGAATAGAAGTCACAGAAAATCAATTGGTAGACCCAAAAACAAAAAACATACAAATAGAAACACAAAAAATATTTTGCGCCAAAGACTTTGTTGACAAGAAAATTGAGAAAAACGAGGCAAGACCAGATATTGTTATCTATCAACCTTTTGACCAAAAAACTATTATTGAAGTAAAAGTTGATGCCAGTTTAAATTCGTATGATTTAAAAAAAGGTAAACAAATTGACCAGGTAGATTTTTATAAAAACATAAAAGGGGTAAAAGAGGTATATACATTAAGCAAACATTTTATTGATAAAGACGGCTTTTCAAATAAAGTACGCTGGTTTCAGATTTATGAAATTTTGAGGAAGAATGAGTCATTTGTAGTAAAAGAATTTTGTAAATTTTTAAACGAAAAAAATATGGGAGAAATAAAAAAACTTAATAAAGAAAGTGTTTTTGATTTTTTATGTTCTGTAAATGAGCTACCGTCATTGATAAAAGAAGCATGGAAAAATTCAGAAATAAAAGATACTCTTGAGACAAAACTCTCTTGGGGAGATAACGAATTTGGATATTATGTTGATGAAAACCCATCTCGTTTTGTAGGATTGTCTAAAACAGAAAACAAAACCTATAAAGATGCTATTTTGTATTTAGATATGTATCCATCAAAGGAGTTTATGGAATCTTTTGATAAATTTAATGATGAATGGTTTGTGTTAAGAGATGTTATTAAAATAGAAAAAATGTTTGACCTTGAAAGTGGCGAAGCACAATTGAAGATGCTTACCGACTGGTTAAAAAACAAAGTTGCTCCTATGTTATAGTTTCTGCCCCTAATGGGGCAAGGTTCCTTATAGGGTTGTTTCTTCATAAAATGTGTGAGTTTATACCAAAAATGGTTCATAAAATGTGTGGATTTGCATTGAAAATGGTTCATAAAATGTGAAGCTATACTGACTATCAATAATTTAGTGTAAATTTGGAATGGTACTGAAAATGTGTATATTTGTGCTGTGATTTTTTATAAAAAATCAGAGGTATGAAACGCAAAATAGACGCATATTTTCTTGAATGGAAACGGAATCCTGACCGTATGCCTCTTATAGTAAGAGGGGCGAGACAGGTCGGCAAGACATTCTCTATCAGACAGTTTGGCAAAACATACGAGTCGTTCATCGAAATAAATTTTGCGACAAATCCCGAGTATAAAAATGTTTTTTCAAAGAGTTTTGTTCCCAAAGACATTATACAACAAATCAGTCTTCTAAATCCGGATTTTAAATTTCTGGAAAACAAAACATTGATATTTTTCGATGAGATTCAGGAATTTCCCGATTGTACCACTAGTTTGAAATTTTTTAAGCAGGACGGACGGTTCGATGTGATTTGTTCTGGCTCGATGATGGGACTTAACTATAAGGAAATCACTTCGATAAGTGTTGGTTACAAGCAAGATGTGACTATGTATTCCCTTGATTTTGAGGAATTTCTATGGGCGAAAGGATATGGCTCCGAACACATCGACAGTATTTTCCAGCATTTGATCGATGTTTCTCCATTTTCGTCAATTGAAATGGATGTGATGAACGAGAGATTTCTTGAATACATAACGGTTGGCGGTATGCCGTCAATTGTGGAAAACTTCATAAAATCAGATAATTACAGCGATACACTCAATATGCAGCGCCAACTGCTTCTTGATTACGAGGAGGATATAACAAAATACGCCCACGGCATCGACAAGGCAAAAATCAAAAATGTGTACCGCAACATACCCGTATTTCTTGCAAAAGACAATAAGAAATTCCAAATCAGCAAAGTGGCAGCTAATGCCCGTAGCCGTGATTACATCGGTTGTGTTGATTGGCTTCGCGATGCGGGAATCGTGAACATTTGCTATTGTATGTCGTATCCCGAACTTCCATTGAAGGGGAATTACGACTATACAAAATATAAAATCTATTTCCACGACAATGGTCTCCTTATGGCAAGCCTCGACGACGAATCGCTGACTGACCTTCGTCAAAATAGAAATTTTGGCGTTTATAAGGGTGCCATATTTGAAAATGTTGTGGCTGAGGCATTTGTAAAATCAGGATTATCTATTTATTATTTCAAAAAGGAAAACGCACAGTTAGAAATGGATTTCTTTGTCCGTGACACGCAAAGTCTTATACCTGTAGAAGTAAAGGCCAAAGATGCTGCCACTGTGTCGCTTAACAATCTGATTACCAGTGATTCATATCCAGACATACGGTATGGAATAAAACTTTGTCGGAAAAATGTTGGTTTTAACGGTAAATTCTACACGTTCCCATATTTCACAACATTCCTGCTCAAACGCTGGCTTTCGGAACGAACGAAAACAGTCCTTAATTCTTAACTTTTAATTCTTAATTTAATTGTCCCCATTCATTCAATATATTGCCAACGAACAGCATTACACCGAAGTGATTTCACGGATTGCCTCGGTGCGGGAAACGTTGTGGATTGGCACTGCCGACATCAAGGATTTGTATGTGAAACAAGGTGCCGACACCATTCCGATGTTGGGACAAATTGCCGGACTTCTCAAGCGGGGTGTGGGCGTTCGCCTGATTCACGCAAAAGAGCCAGGACCGAATTTCCGTGAGGATTTCGACAAATATCCTATTCTTGCCACTGACTTGGAACGGGTGTTGTGTCCGCGGGTGCATTTCAAGATGATAATCTTCGACTTGGAAATGGCGTACATCGGTTCGGCGAATCTTACCGGAGCGGGAATCGGCATGAAAAGCGCGCTTCGTCGGAATTTCGAGGCAGGCATACTCACCAACGACCCCGAAATAGTGGAATCAGCCATCAACCAGTTCGACACACTCTGGATAGGAACACATTGTGCGAAATGTGGCCGTAAGGATTTTTGCGGTGACAGAATCAAGTAAAAAGTTTGTTGAACTATAGGTTTTCTTTGTAATAGAAAAAACTTTTTTTCTGTCTTTTATTTTGCAAAACTACAACGATTGGTTCCGAATAGGATTGCAATACCGCATTGCTGTTGGTGCTGACCACAAACTGTCGGAGCAGTTTCCCTTGTAAATTATAGACAGAAACCAAAGAGCCTTGTTGCCAAAGCGGTTGTGAGGTAATGTCTTGTATGGATGTTGGTGTTTGTATGAGCGTAATTACGATGTTTTTTATTGGTGCGTCAATCAAAAATCGAGTTGCATCGTCTTGCGATGTCTTGTTTCCTGCCCACGTATTACAATACAATATTGACGGTGATTTTGCCAAAATTGTTGCCGTGCATGGTTTTGTCAAAAACGAGAACGTCCCGTTTTCATCGGTCAGACAGGAATCTACGGGAAGTTCTTTCGATTCTTCAAACAGATAGGTGTAACAATTCTCAATTGGTTTTGATGCAGAAACAACTTTGCCCGTAACGTGATACTTTGGCCCGTCGTAATCGGGATAGCCGTATAGTGTGCCGATAGCCGACAATCTTGTCGCGGCATATCTGTCAACTCTGTCGCCGAATCCCAGTTGGCCGTCGGCATTTCTGCCACATACGAAGAATTGAACTTCTTGATTGAAATCGTTGAACGTGGCAACATACGAAACTCCACAACCGGCATTGATTTTTTCGGCATTTTGCAATCGTTCCGACGTTGAGGTTTTCATATAAACGGGTGCGTATGCCTGTTTGGTTTGTGAGTTGTTCCCTAACTGACCGCCACTTGTTTGATAGAGATTTGGGAAACGGTTGTCGCCCCATGAAACCACATATTTTTTCCCTTTTTCTATCGTGATTGCCAAAGCGTGCGAAAATCCTGCGGAAATGGCATACACATTTTCTAAGTAATTGTTGGGCGTTTCACCTCCAATCACTCGTTCTGCATAGTTTAATGTCTTGTAGTGGATGCCACTCTGGTCGTTGTGTGTGCCTTTGTATGCTCCTGTGCCATAGACATATCCGTTGTTTTGAAGCAATAAGCCGAAGAAAAGTCCTGCGTCAATTGATTGTATGTCGGAAAGGGGTGTTCCTGATTTGTCAACTACGGGAACGGGATATTCGTGTATTTCGGAGTCGCCACAGCCGAGTTGGTCGGCTTGATTGTCGCCCCATGCCAACGCTTCACCATTGTTTGTGAGGGCGAATCCGTGGTTTCCCCCTGCCGAAATCATGGCAATGTTCGATAAGCGTTCCGTAGAGTTAACCTTGACATAGACGGGTGTTGTTTCCGAAATGGTTTCCCCGTTTCCCAACTGACCATAATAATTGTTTCCCCATGCGACGACTTCGCCTGTTTCCAGCAAAGCATACGCATGTGTTTGGCCTACAGAAATGGCGGTAACGTGTTCCAAAAATTTGGTTCCTGTTTCGCCACCCAGAACGGTGTCGGGCGAGAATGCCTCGCAAATGCCTGGACACGAGGCGCCAATACCAAGTTCGCCATAGAAATTATGTCCCCACGAAAGAACGTATCCGTCGGATGTGAGAGCACAACAAAAACTGCCCAAACCTGCGTCAACCGATATGATGTTCGACACATTGGGAATTCTACAAGGACGAATAAAGGAAATGTCGTCGTTGGTGCGTGCCAGTTGCCCGTATGAATTGTCGCCCCACGATTGAATTGTTTGTGTGTTACACAAATACATGGAATATCCGTAACCACCCGAAAATACATATTGTTGGGCAATACACGAGGTCGAAAAGACGAGCCACAGCACTATGATTTTAAAACAACGCATACGGAATCGTGTAACAGAACCCCCATTCAAATCCGACGGAACTCAACAATCCTTGCATATTCGCTTTGGAATGTTTTAGAATTGAAGGTGTGATTGTGTAAAACGGATGTAATGTTATAGAATATTGTTTTTCTATTGAATACAAAATATCGCACGAAAGCGAGACCGAATAGGTGAATCGTTTTACGATGTCGGTCAAGGGTTGCGTGTTTGTCATTGCCTCGTTGACGATTTCGCCACTACAATGTACCAATAATAATGCGTTGCACGAAAGTTTCGGCTCAATGGCGAACGTGTTCGATAAATTATAATGAAAACCTAATCCGATAGGAATGGTGATGTATTGCCATGTAAGCGATGAGATTTTACTGGTTTGTTGCTCAATTTTCTTGGGATTTTCGCGAAGCGTGTATGTATAAGTCGAGTCGAGGACGGTGACGGCAACCGAATCCCCTTTTTCGTTGAACTTGTGATAGGTGAAAACCTCGGAGTATTGCCAATACCAGAGCGTGTCGGTGTATTTTATGGAAGGGTCGTCGATGTAAGATTTGGTATAAAATGAGTTTTCCACGCGATAGTCTCTGAATCCGACGCCAGAACTGAGCAAAAGATTGTTTCGCTTATAGTTTACGTCTAATTGTATATTGAATCCAACGGCGTTGTTATTGATTTTACGTAATTTTTCGGTGTAGTTGTTGTTTTTAAAAAAGTGAGCGGAATTAACCTGAATACCTGTTCGTCCTGAATACGAAAGACATTTTTTCTCGGTGTGCATAAAATTCGTCTCATACCGCTTCAGTATTATCGTCTCAATATGCTGTAACGTGTCGATGACTCTCACGTTTTCATAAATAGTGTCCACTACTTTGATATGCTCATACACGGGAATTGTGTCATACACGGTTATAGCCCGTTCTTGCTTCGGTTGCGTTTTTTTGATGGTGGGAATAGCCGTCTTTTTCTCGGTAATGATAATCTGATTCCCCTGAACAGTGAATGTGTATGATTCTCCCAAAATCGTTGCGATGCACGTGTTTATAGGCATTTCGGAAAAAGATACCGAAATGTTTTGTCTTGATTTAAAAATGTCGCTGTTGTACGAAAAACGATAATGAGAAATTTGTTCAATATCTTGTAAAATCTGTTCGACCGACTTGTTGGTGGCAGAATAGGTGATAGTATTATTTTGCGCAACCGAAACGATTGAACAAAAGAGAGCAATCAAAACTATGACTATTTTTTTTGTCACCATTCTTTAAAAAAAGTGGGACAATGTACAAAAAAAATAGAAAAACCAAAGAGATTGAGATACATTGGTCACGGTTCTTTCATTTAAAGATTCCTCATTCCGCTTCGCTCCATTCGGAAAGACACCCGTTGGGTTAATTTGGCGGGCAGACATGTAACATTGTTTTCTCCGTTAATTCGACTGCCCGCCATTATCATCCTCAAAAGCCGTCTTTTCGAGCGATAGCGAGAAATCTCAAAATGTTAAATGAAAGAAGCATGGAATAAATCTAAGTAAAAAGCGTCAGCCCATACGCTTTTCTCACAATTTTTCTTACTTTTGACACGGACGGCAAAAGCATTGTCCTAAAATGAAAATATAAACTTATGGCAGATTCTAATTTTGTGCTTTCCGACTTGCTTCGGAGCAACATTCGAAATATTACTCCGTATTCAACGGCACGCGATGAATATCAAGGAGTTGCGTTGGTAAACCTTGATGCAAACGAGAACTCGTTCGGTTCGGTGGGTAATGGAAATTATAACCGTTATCCTGACCCGTATCAGTTTGAATTAAAACAAGTTGTGTCAAAAATCAAAAACATTCCAGTTGATCAGATCTTTCTTGGTGGTAGCGGTAGCGATGAAGGAATAGGCCTGCTTTACACGGCATTCTGCGAACCAGGCATCGACAATGCGATAGTGTGTCCTCCAACCTACGGTATGTATGGCGTTTCGGCTGAAATTCACAACACACCATGTAAGGAAGTTCCACTTACAGCTGATTTTCAGTTGCAAGCCGACAAGGTGATTGCCGCAATGGACAACCACACGAAGCTTACGTGGATTTGTTCTCCAAACAATCCCTCGGGAAATTCCTACGAACGCGAAGCGATCCGCAAGGTGATTGAGGCTACAAAAGGTATTGTGGTGATTGACGAGGCATATATTGATTTCAGTAGTGAAAAATCTTGGAAAGAAGAACTTCCAAACTATCCGAACTTAGTTGTGTTGCAGACCTTTTCAAAGGCATGGGGACTTGCAAACTGTCGTTTGGGAATGATGTTCGCATCAAAGGAAATCATTGCCGTTATTAATAAAATCAAATTGCCGTACAATATGAACGGCATGACGCAAAAGTACGCATGCGAAATCTTGTCGAAATATGCGTCGCAAAAAGACGATTATGTAAAGGAAATTCTTGCAGAACGAGAAAAACTGATTCCTGCTTTGCAAACAATCCCGTCGGTAAAAAAAGTTTTTCCAAGCGATGCAAATTTCTTGTTGGTGAAAATTGACAATGCTCACGAGGTATATAACTATTTGGTAAAAGAAGGCATCATTGTCCGTGACCGTACAAAAGTGGCTCTTTGCGAAGATTGTCTGCGAATTACGGTAGGAACGACAAAAGAAAACGAGTTGTTGATAAAGAAATTGAACGAGTTGTGTAAATAATTATGTTCATAGTATTACTCTTCAATCTTCACGGTTTCGAGCCGATAAAATTTGTCCGCCTCGTGTTGTAGCAATTTCAAATTCGTGTATTTTTGCAAAAAATAAAGACAATGGCAATCAAATATTTCTCAACAAATCATACTGCTGCCGAAGTAACGTTCGGTGAAGCATTGTTACAAGGATTGGCACCTGACAAAGGATTATATATGCCGAACGCAATTCCTACGTTCACAAAAGACGAGTTGAATGCGTTAAAGGGAAAACAATATTACGAAATTGCGGCAACTGTATTTTCTAAGTTTTTGGGTGACGAGGTTTCTTTCGAAGATTTGTTGGCAATGACTAAGGACGCTTACAATTTCGACGTTCCTTTGGAAAAAGTGATTGACAGAAAATATGTGATGCGTCTTGACCAAGGTCCTACGGCTTCGTTCAAGGATTTTGCAGGTCGTATGATGGGGCGCATGATGCAATATTTCTTGAAGCGTCAGAATGTTAACAAACTGATTTTGACTGCCACTTCAGGCGATACGGGAAGTGCCATGGCACATGCATTTTATGGTTTGAATAACATTCAAATTGCAGTGCTGTTCCCCGAAAAAGAGGTGAGCGACCGTCAACGCAAGCAAATGACCACATTGCAGAAAAATGTGCAGATTATTGCCATCGATGGAAAATTCGACGATGCTCAGGCTATGGTGAAACAAGCATTTTCTGACCCGGAATTGACTTCGTTGAATTTCACAAGTGCCAATTCTATCAATATTGGTCGTTTGATTCCTCAAATAGTATATTACATTTATTCATACACGCAGTTGCGCAAACAAGATTCCGACGAGTTAGAAAACGTTGTGTTCTGTATTCCGTCGGGAAATTTTGGCGATATGATGGGTTGCGTTTTGGCAATGAAGATGGGCTTGCCCGTGTCGAAAATTCTTGTCGCAACCAATGAAAACGACGAGTTTTCAAAATTGATGAAGACGCACAAATACAATAAGATTGAGCCATCTAAAAATTGTCTGTCAAGTGCTATGAATGTCGGTCATCCAAGCAATTTGGCTCGTTTGATTGAATTGTATGGCGGAAATATGGACGAAAAGGGCAATGTGCTAAAAGAACCAGATTTTGCTGCTATGGACAAAATCTTTGTGGCACAAAGTGTTACCGATGCCGAGACACGTGAGACAATCAAACTTGCGTGGGACAAATATCATGTTATGTTGGAACCTCACGGTGCAGTTGGATGGAAGTGTGTGGAAGATTTCGTCGCTCAAAATGCAGTTGCCGAGAATCAACTTCTCATTTCCTTGGAAACGGCTCATCCTGCAAAATTCCCGAATGCCATAATTGATGCAATCGGTGTTGATCCTGAACTTCCTGCAAGTTTGCGTGATTTGGAAGGCAAAGCGGAAAATTTCGACAAGATACCAGGAAATTATGCTGCTTTTAAGGAATATTTAGACAAGCGCTACGGATGGAGAAAATAATTCTTGGCATAGATCCAGGAACGAACGTGATGGGTTTTGGCTTGATTCGGGCCGAAAACAAGGTGTTGTCCGTTTTGGAAATTGGCGTCATTGAATTGCAGAAAATCAAGGATCCGTATTTGAAACTCCGAAAAATCTATACTTCGCTTACCGAGATTGTGGAGAAATATGCACCCGACGAAATGGCGTTGGAGGCCCCCTTTTATGGAAAAAATGTGCAGTCAATGCTGAAATTGGGACGGGCGCAGGGCGTTGCCATGTCGGTTGGATTGAGCAGAGACATAGTGATTCACGAATATGCCCCGAGAAAAATCAAGATGGCGATTACTGGTACGGGTGCTGCTGCAAAAGAACAGGTCGCGGCTGTATTGTCAAAAATGCTTCGTTACGAAAACAATCAGAAATATTTGGACGCCACCGACGCACTTGCCGTTGCTGTTTGTCATTATTACAACACGCTCAAACCCGAAATACCACATTCCGCAAGTAAGTCAAAAATAGTGTCGAAACCCAAGAAGTCCGCCTCGTCGTGGGCGCAGTTCATCGCTCAGAATGCCGATAGGGTAGTGAATGTGAACAAAAAGAAATAATGTTGCATTGTTCACAACTATTTGAAAAGTCGCGAGATATAAAAATCAATTTTAGAGGAGGGTTTTATACCTTTGCAAAGGTTAAAAAATAGATTGTCTTGCCTAATACAACAAATACTTCGGGTGTAGCTTCTGTGAGTGATTCAACGAACAACACGTTGGGTGTTATTTCGTTGCAAAGCACCGTTGATACGGCTACGCTCATTGAGTTCCCATTGCAAAAAGGATATTCCGTTTTGGAAATTACTCCAGCCGATTTGGGCGACACGACGTATGTGGCAGATTCTGCAAAAATTACTTCGGTTGACACAAGTAATACGGTTCCCACGGTTGAATCGCCAGTGAAATCGGTTGATACTGTCGTTGCTCCTGTGCAGGAAACCGTAGATTCGGTGTCTTCCAAAACGAGTTTTACCGAATTTGACGAAAAAGTATTTCGGATTAATTACGTGAAATTGGGCGAGATAGACAATGGCTGGATGTTTTGGGCATTGTTGTTCAGTTTCATCACATATAGTATCACGAGAATTATTTTCCCGAACAGAACGGCATCGTTGTTTAAGAACGTTTTCAATTACAATTTTGCCCAGAAGGAATTTCATAAATCGGGCGAGCATACGCAGTTGGTGACGTTTATCAGTCAGTGTTTGTTTTCGTTTGTTGCGGGAATGTTCGTCTTTTTCGCACTCAAACATAATTTTGACTGGCAGTTGAGCGATATTCAGGAATTGACGAGAGTAGGCATGCTCTCAATTGCCATTTTGGTATTGTATTTCTTGAAGAAAATGCTCTATCTGCTTGTGGCTGATATATTTGCACGACGAGAATATGCAAGTGAATGTATATTCAACGTGTATCTGATTAATAGGGCATTGGGAATTTGTCTATTCCCGATTGTTGTTGCTTTGGCTTTTGTGAAACCAACGGTCATATCTACCGAAACGCTTCTTGTTATTGGCTATTTGGTGATAGGATTTTTCTACGTTTATCGAATTTTTAGAGAATTTCAGGTAAGTGTAAAGAACCATGTGTCGTTGATTTACATTTTTTTGTATTTTTGCACGCTCGAAATTTTACCGATCATGGTGTTGGTAAAAATTATCGTTAGCCTCGTTTTTGTTGAATTTAGAATTGTATGAAAATAAAAAGAATATTGGTTTCTCAACCAAAACCCGAAACAGAACGTTCTCCGTATTTGGATTTTGCAAAAAAATACAATATCCAAATTGATTTTCGTCCTTTTATTCACGTTGAAGGTATTTCAGCAAGGGAGTTTCGTGAACAAAAGATTTCGATTTTAGACCATACGGCAATTATGTTCACTAGTCGTACGGCAATTGACCATTTCTTTCACATGTGCGACGAACTTCGTGTGGTTATGCCTGCAACGATGAAGTATCTTTGTATTTCGGAGTCGGCAGCGTTCTATCTGCAAAAATATGTGTAGTACAGAAAACGGAAGATTATTGCTGCCAATGGTAAATTTGACGATTTAGTCGAAATATCAAAAAAATATATTAACGAAAAGATTCTTGTTCCGTTGTCGGATATTCACAAACAAGAGATTCCTGAAAAATTGACGGCGGCAAAGTTCAACTATACCAATGCGATTTTTTATAGAACTGTCAGCAGCGATTTGTCGGATGTGAATATTAAGGACTTTGACATTTTGGTGTTTTTCAGTCCGGCAGGTATTGCCTCGTTGAAAAAGAATTTTCCGGATTTCAAACAAGATGAGACGTACATTGGAGCTTTTGGCTCTACAACGGGAAAGGCGGTGCTTGACGCAGGTCTTCGTCTCGACATTCCCGCACCAACAATGAAATGTACATCGATGACTCAGGCATTGGAGGAATTTGTTAAGAAGTTAAAATAATCGTGGGTTTTCTTCACGAACATAAAATTTCGCTTGAAAAGGATTTTCAAGCATTGTTACAAGGGGGTAAGACAGTGACGATTTACCCCCTTAGATTTTTATTTCTGTCGGAAGTGGCAGAAAAATCTTCGTTCCAAGTTGCCATAAGCGTTTCTAAAAAGAAATTTCACAACGCTGTTGATAGGAATACCATAAAAAGAAGAATTCGAGAGGCAGTACGACATACGTTTGTGGAAGAACATTTTGCTGGAATTGCATGCAAATTGTTGATTGTCTATTGCGACAAGGTCATCGTTTCGCAACAAGAAATTGAAATGGCAGTGGCAAAGGGACTCTCAAAACTTGTGGGAAATGGGAAAAATAGTTAGAAAGATATTCATTTTCCCGATTCGCTTGTATCAATGGTGCATCTCGCCGTTGTTGCCAAATGCGTGCCGATACACGCCCACGTGCTCGCAATACGGAGTAGAGGCAATTCAAAAATATGGAATATTCAAAGGCGGCTGGTTGCTGCTTAAACGCTTGCTCCGCTGCCATCCATGGGGTGGACACGGTTACGATCCTGTACCGTAGTGTGAGTCAAAAGACTACTTGACAGACATTTTTTTCAAAGTTTTTTTATATTTGTAAATCTAACGTTGTCTATATGGATTTACAAGAATTTAAAGAAATGGGAAGAATGCATGGCCTTATTCATTTACAGGCGTATAACGAGTTGTATGGAGAAGGAAATGTAAAAGTTCTTCTTGAATATGGCGACTTTGATTCGGAAGAAAACAAAGAGAAAGAACATAAAATAGAGGCGGAAGGATTTCGATTCATTGAGGAGAATATGTTTGGCACGTTTGGTGAAGATAGACTCACGGGAAAAATAGTTATTTTTTTGAAAAACGGAATTGAAGAGAAACCTGATTCTGAAGCAAACAATTAATATAGAGGTAATTACAAAAAGTTGACAATGAATATTTGGACAAAACAAGACAATATTGATGTTTTTAATGACACACAAAGAGCGATTAAAAATCGTAAAATTTTGTCTGATGCTGTAGTTGCTTCCAATGCGGTACAGCAATATCTGATTGGCGATGAGGTTCCTTCATTTGAAAATCGTTTTGAAACTGACGCACAAATAGTTGTAAGTAAATCGACTTCGTTTGGTGCTGCCGTACAATACGGTGGTGAAATTGCCGTATTGAATTTTGCGTCGGCAACCAGTCCCGGAGGTGGAGTAACCCGTGGCTCTTTTGCACAGGAAGAATGTTTGTGCAGATGTTCCACTTTGTATAATAATCTGATTAGCAACGACGCTATGCAAAAGTTCTATCTTCCGCATCGTGGAGGTAGTCCATTACACAACGATGATATAATTTATACTCCAGGCGTTATCATTTTCAAAAATGATGATTATGAGGATAACGGCACGATGAAGAAGGTGAATATAATCACGTGTGCCGCACCGAATCTTCGCGAAAACCCCAAGTATGGGAAATCAGTGACAATTTCACCGAATGAATTGCTGGAACTGCATAAACGACGTGGCAGAAAGATTCTTGCTACAGCAGCCGCCAATAAAAATGATTTTGTCGTATTAGGTGCTTTCGGGTGTGGTGCTTTCAGTAATGACCCCAGGATTGTTGCCAAAGCATATAAACAGATTTTACCTGAATTCAAGAATTGTTTCAAGGTAATTGAATTTGCAATCTATTGCAGAGAATATGAAACAAGCAACTATGACATTTTTAAGGAAACTTTCGATGATGTTTTGAAATAAGCATAGAAAGTGGAATAAGAATTAAAGATTCTATGAAAGAGAAAATATTAAAAATCATTGCGCTTTTGTTGTTGTTTTTGGCACCGCTCTTTCTGATGAGTTATGACGACACAAAAGATTTTGAGACGGCGAAAAATTTGGATATTTTTTATTCGTTGTTCACCAATATAGAAAACTCCTACGTTGACGAGATTGCCCCCGGCGACCTTATGTCACGTACCATCGACGAAATGCTGAAATCGCTCGACCCCTACACGAATTTCATACCTGAATCCGATGTGGAAAAATATACGGTGATGACCAAGGGGGAATATGGTGGCATTGGAGCATCGGTTGTGTTGCGTGACGGTCTGCTTATGATTATGGATATTCGCAAACATTCGCCTGCCGAAAAAGCAGGCCTGTTGCTCGGCGATATTATTTCCGTGGTTGACGGGCATTCCATTCAAAATGAGGATTTTGAGAATAGTATGAATTTGTTGCAGGGAGAAGTCGGCTCCGTTTTGAAACTGGGAATTCTTCGCAACAAACAGCATTTGAATTTTTCGATAGAACGGGAAAATATAAAAATTTCGAGCGTGCCGTATTATGGTATGGTCTCGCACGATGTGGGCTACGTGAAATTGAACGAATTTACGCAAAATTGCTCGGTTGACGTGCTAAAAGCCGTTGCCCAATTAAAGGAAAAAGAAGGTGCTAAGGCATTGATACTCGATTTGCGCGACAATCCTGGTGGTTTGCTCGTTGAAGCCGTGAAGATTGTGAACATTTTTGTCCCTGCCGGTGAGCGGGTTGTCTATACTCGTGGAAATAACAAGACAGAAAATAATAAGTTCTCCACTATTGCTGAGGCATACGATAGTGAGATACCTTTGGTTGTATTGGTAAACGAGCATTCTGCGTCTGCCTCGGAAATCGTTTCGGGTGCTTTGCAAGATTTTGACCGTGCTGTCATCGTGGGACGACAAACATTTGGGAAAGGCCTTGTGCAGACTCGTAAGGAGTTGGCTCATAATTGTCTGCTGAAAATTACGACAGCAAAATACTACATTCCGTCGGGTCGTTGCATACAAAAGTTGGACTATACACATCGTGACAAGTCAGGTAATCCTACCGTAACCCCCGATTCCTTGCAGAAAACGTTTTATACCAAGAATCATCGTCAAGTAAAAAATGCTGGTGGTATCGTTCCCGATGTATTTGTGGGTGAAACGAAAAATAATCCTTTGTTGCAAAAGTTGACTGCCGATTTTGTGTTGTTTGATTACATCAACAGAAATTATTCCGTACAAGATACGGCAAGAATTTCCCCCAAGACATATTCTTATACCCAAGTGGATTTTGAAAAATTTCTCTCGTTCCTTCGTGAGCAGTCATACACGTATAAGTCGGAAAGCGAACAATTCTTAGATTCCTTCGTAAGTCATACGAAAAAAGAACAGTTACATCTTGATTCTCAAATACAAACATTGCAGAAACAAATTGACGCTCAGCAAAATCAAATGTTTGAAGAAAACAAGGTGCTGATACAGAAAGAATTGGCTTCGTATATTATACGGACGTTGTATGCCGAGGCGGGACAAACAGAATATCTTATTCGTGATGATGAATTTGTTACGGAAGGATTGAAATATCTGTCAGATAAGGCATTATACAATAAAATCCTGAAACCGTAAGACTCCAAGGATTTTTATGCATTATAAATATTGTAGAGACGCGCCATGGCACGTCTCTACCTATAAAAATCTGTTTCTATTTGTGCAACAATATTGCTGGAATTTCGTTTGGTGTGCCCGTTTCGTCAACTATAGGGAAATCGCCTTTGTAGCACCAGTGAGCGTTTGCGATATTGTTTTCCTTGAAAATTGCTGCCATATCCTTGTACCAGTTCAAACGAGACTCTTTATTTACAAAATTCGGATATGCACCAAATTCGCCACAATAAACTTGTAACCCCAGTTCTTTACCTCTGTCAACGGCTTTTTTAATTTGCGAGAACATTTTTTCTTTGTTCCACACGCCGCTTTGGGTACGATATTCCTGAACAGTCTTTTCATCTTTGCCAGCGAAGAACGACGTATCGGCAAGCAAATTACCAGGATAGGTTATGTTTTCCTTACAATCCTTGTAGATTGTCCATGGAGCGCCATAGTGCGTTATAAACAACGGATTATAGTAATGGAAACTGATGATGAGGTGTTTGTCGTTTTCAGGTACTTGCAGATATTCCATTGTCTCGACTGATTGTGCCCAGTTTGAACCAACTATGATGAAACGGTTAGGCTCTTCTTCACGTATAGCCGCAATCAATCGACCTTCAAGTTCGTTCAGAGCCTCATGAGTTGGTGCAACGGCTTCGTTCAGAAGTTCGTAGGCAACTCTGTCGGTCGGATATGATTTGAGGAATTTCTGTAAATCTTTCCAAATTGCCACCATGTGGTCTTGCGCCGAAGTTTCTGTAAATAAGGTATTTGCATCGGCGGTAAGGAAGTAGTGCGCACGAGTGATGTGTAGGTCAACAATGATGTTCATATTGTTTTCCAACGTCCAGTCAATGGCATTTTTCAGTAATGCGAACGCTTCCTCGTCGCGGTTTAGATTTTCGTCGTAGAATTGAACTTCGTCTATCGGGAGTCGCACATGTTCAAAACCCATTGAGGCAATTGAGTCGAAATCGGCTTTAGTGATTTGTTTCGCACGTTCTTCGCCTCGTCGGTCGGATTGTGAGAGCCAGTGGCTGACGTTTACACCCGTTCCTAATTTGAATGTCGTGCATTCACCATCCTCGTTTTTTGTTGTTGAATTTCCGCACGAAAAAAATAGCATTGTTCCGAGAACTGCTGTCAATAAAGCCGTAATGTGTTTCATACCAATTGTTTTTTATTGTTTGTAATAGATCTCAAAGGTAGTAATATTTTGGTATTTTCTTGTATTATCATGTAAAATTATACGTTTATGTTTTTCAAATCTGTATCACCCTCGGTTTGAACGTCAGCCCATAACGGTGCGTCGAAATCGAGCCGTTTGAGAACACAATATCGTGCTGGCGGACTATGCCGTTTGCACAGTGGATATGCCCGAACAAATGCAACTTGGGCTTTATTTCCAAAACTTTTTGCAGAAGTTGTTCGCTGCCATAGTGAATATCGTCGTCCAAATCCAAAATTCCTTTTGGCGGCTGATGAGTAATCAGCACGTCGGTGTCGGAAGGAATGGCGGCAATCACCCGTTTGTCCTCGCCAGTAAGGTCGTATTCCATAAACATGGGAACGCCATAGAACTTCACGCCGTCGATTGTCACACCTGAGTTTTGCAGGAAATACACATTTTCGTCAAGACCATCTATATTGCTGTCAAACAACAGATTATCGTGGTTGCCCGCAATAAAAATCTTGTATTTGTACGGCAAATCGCAGAACCAATTTATGAAATCGAACAATTCATTTTCGGTACTGGCAAGACTCATATCCCCCGAGTGGACAATCAC
>JAFZTG010000047.1 GCA_017618935.1 Bacteroidales bacterium
GACGAAGTAAGAGACAAAGCAAAAGAGATTCTTGGCTTTGATGACACCGAAACAGCCAAATCTGGTGTCGGGCAACTGACAACATTCAACCAATTAGGATTCAAGGGCGTAAACGACAAACCTGATGGTTGGTATCTTCCTAATGAAAAACATTTTCCTGCTATCATTCTTGAAACAAAGAATAGTGATGTGGAGTTGCGGCAACCGCAAATTGATGAGTTGTTGAAAAACTGCCGTATTGTGGCTGGAAAATACAAGAATGTTGTCGGCATTCTATATAATGGAGATGATGTTCTTTGTTTCAAAAATTGCCAACCTGTTAAAGTTGTCAAAGACTTGAAAAACAAGGAGTATTATTTGGGGTTATTTGAAGAGGACACCATTGATAAACAGCGAATTTACACGCTCACAAAACGTATAAACGATTCGTTGCATTTCAAGTTTGGAATAAACGATTTAAAACATCGTATGATATTCACTGCTTGCGCTTTAGTTGCCAAGCGATATGGGGCGACATTGGTAAAAGGAATGGATTACACAACATTTCACACATCAATTCATTCCACTCTTTCCAAATCACTTGCAGAGGCTAAAAGACAAAATCAAAAATTGGATTTATTGCTTGAAGTGTATGCTGACATTAAAATGAATATCACTAATAATCAGCAAGCCATTGACGATTTTATTGATTGTGTTAGTGAAATATCTGATAACATCAATTCAGATTTTTGGCAGGGAGAAGATGTGATGGCAATATTTTTCAATGAATTTACACGGTATAAAGGCAAATCAGAGCACGGACAAGTTTTCACCCCCGACCACATTACATCTTTAATGTACCGAATTACAGAAACCAATCAAGACGATATTGTTTTAGATGCTGCTTGTGGAAGTGGTGCTTTTTTGGTCAAGTCAATGTGTAATATGATAAAAGATGCTGGGGGCAGCCGTACAGATAAAGCAAAATCAATCAAGCAAAACCAACTCTATGGTATCGAACTTGACCGCGAGATTTACGCTCTTGCCTGCGCCAATATGCTGATTCACAAGGATGGAAAAACAAATTTGGAGCAATTAGACAGCCGTACAGAGGAAGCGGCAAAATGGATTGAGTCAAAAAACATTACAAAAGTGCTGATGAATCCACCATTCGAAAGAAAATATGGATGCATAGATATAATAATGAATGTTTTAGATAGTGTGAGCAAAAACTCAATTTGTGCTTTTATAATGCCTGATAAAAAATTAGAAAAGGATAGTGCAAAAAAAGTTTCCAAAATATTGAAAAACCATTCATTGTTAAAAATTGTCAAATTGCCAGAAAATGTATTTAGGGAAGGAGTAACAACTTCAGTTTTTGTTTTCAAGACTGGTGTACCGCAAAATGATAAAGAAATATTTGCCTGCTACATTGAAGATGATGGTTTGGAGGCAGTAAAAAATCAAGGCCGTCAAGATATTAAAAACCGTTGGAAGTCCATTGAAGATGAGTGGGTTGAAATTATTCGCAAGCAATCAGGCAGTAATACTATTCAATGGTTGAAACCCAAAGAGCATTTGAGTTATCAAATGCCCCAAAAAGAATTTGAGATTTACGAAGAAGATTTCGCAAAAACAGCAATGGATTATTTGCTTTTTGAACAAGAAATAAATGTTAAGCAATTCACTGAAGATATAGCAAACAAGGTGCTTTATTCTTCGGCTATAACACAAAAAAACGGTAGAGTTAACATTACAATAAACGGCAATGAAAGAGATTGATACAACAAAATGGAAAGAATACAAAATCGAGGATTTATTTGTAAAACTTGATTTAAAATTCAAAAAAGCGAAGTTTAATAAGCACTTTGATATATCAGAAGAACGGAATGCAGAGTTCAATTTACCACTAGTGAATGCTAAGCATAGTAATAATGGAATAATGTATTATGGCAGAGAATGCGATTTTGACTCGTCAGAAATGACGATTGATATTGTTGAAGATGGTGCCGCATCAACTGGCGATGTTTATCCACAACCACAAAGGACTGGCGTTTTATACAATGCGTATTTGATAAAATCGATTCAGCCAATCAACTCTGCAATGGTTTTGTTTTTTATTTCCACGGTACTACAACGATGCATCAAAGAAAAATTTGGTTATGATAATAAATGTACGTGGGAAAGAGTGAAAAAGGAAAACATTTTACTTCCTGCTGATTTCGCTGGTAATCCCGATTTCGCTTATATGGAGAACTATATGAAGAACATTATGGAAAAACAGCGCAATAATTTAACTAATCTACAAATGAAATAATTATAGCACAGATAAGAATTGCCTTATTCTGGGTGTTTGAAAAGTCAAAGAAGTTGAATACATTTACAAAAAATAAAAAAAATGGAAAAAGATTTTGGAATAGAATTATTAGGCTCTGGTTACAACGAGAAATCACGGTCTGTTATTGTCAATTTTGTTTCTGATAGAGTCACTAGGGATTGGGAATATAACTGTAGGAATTATTGTTCTATAAATAAAAATGAGGACGAAAATTTGTTATCAGTTATTGGTGCGATTGCAATTGTTATTGCAGAGAAACTGAATATAAAGCAGAAGTTTGAGTCGGAAACCAACAAGTTTTCTTTTATTGATGAAAGTGGTTCGAGTTTTCTTGTTCCGCTTGCTTGTAATATATTGTCGTCAATTCTAACTTGCCAATGCATAAGACAAGAAATTTCCTCCCTTTTCTCTGCTGCCCAAAATACAGAGAATGAGAAAGCAATAGATAGGCTTCAAAACAATATGTTGACCTATTTAAATCACGATACAACAATTTGGGAGATACGTCATGAATTTTATAAATCCCTACAAAACAATTATGAATGGGTAATAATAAGTATGGCTGATGAAAACAACAATACAATAAATTGTCGTCCTATTATTAGGAGGAATGAAGATAAGATTTCATCTTTCGGCGCACAATACGCTTTATCATATTTTGATACTTTTTTTATAAAAGATGATTATGATTTATTTGTTACATCGGCAGAAAAAATAAAACTAAGAATAATTCAGCCAGCATTTCAAGGTAAACCACGATGGTATGGTTATTTTATAGAAAAGGAGCCTGTTTATGAGAAAATAGACGATAAATCGTTTAATAATTACTTTATTGATCCTGATAGGGAAAATATATATTCAGAAATCGAAAAAGATATAAATGCTATTCGTAAAATTAAAATTAAAGACTATTACGGTTATTATGATATACAGAAAAGCAAGAACCTTACGTTTTCTATACCTACAGAGCCTAAAGAACAAGATGCAGCCACACAAAATATGTATGAGGAAAATAAGTGCTTTATTAACTTAATAAAGGAGGAAAAAATATTTTTTAATATAACATCTGAATTGGATGGAGATATTGTCATCTTTCTGAAAACCAGAAAATTGGATGACGAGTCGTATGCATTAAAAAGAAGCAAGTCACAGAAAATACAATATGTGAATGAGATTAATAACGTTTCGGAATATTCTTATGAAGAAAAAGGTTCTGATTACACATATGAAAAAACTACTATAAAAACGACTATAAATATAGAACGCGTTCTCCAATCGGGGAAATTGATTAAGGAAAGAGAAATGATTTATAAAAATAAGTCATAAATTCACCACACGCAACACAGTATATTTGTTGCGTACCTACGGCACGCCTTTCTTCGGTTATAATGCTATTTCTACCAACCAGATGTTCCTAACGGAACAATAAAATAACAAGAGCGAACTCCCCCTTTGGAAGAATTGTTTTTTTAGGTATCTTTGCATAGAAATTTTTAATCGCAATATCTATGAATAACATTAAATTGTTTCAGGACAAAAGAATTCGTTCCGTATGGAACGAGGAAGAAGAGCAATGGTATTTTTCGGTAGTGGACGTGGTTGAGGCATTGACAGAATCACCAAATCCAAGGCAGTATTGGAGAAAAATGAAAGACCGGGACCTAAAAGAATATGAGTCGTACCCATTTTGGGTACAACTGAAAATGCCAAGTGCTGATGGGAAACGTTACGCTACGGATTGTGCCAATGTCAAGGGTATTCTTCGTATTATCCAATCTATTCCGTCGCCCAAGGCGGAACCGTTCAAACTATGGCTATCACAAGTGGGTTACGAGCGATTGCAGGAAATTGAGAATCCCGAACTTGCACAAGAACGAATGAAGGAACTCTATGAACAAAAAGGGTATCCCAAAGAATGGATTGACAAGCGGCTTCGTGGTATTGCCATTCGCCAAAATTTGACCGACGAATGGAAAAAACGAGGCATCACCGAGAAACACGATTTTGCTATCCTCACCGCTGAAATTAGCAAGGCAACATTTGGAATGACGCCGTCTGAATACAAGGAATATAAGGGTTTGACAAAGAAGAACCAGAATCTTCGTGACCACATGAACGACCTTGAATTGATTTTTACAATGCTGGGTGAACGAGTTACCACCGAAATTTCCGAAAAAGAAGAACCAGAAACATTCGGTGAGAGTAAGAACATAGCCCGACGAGGCGGAACCGTTGCAGGCAAAGCTCGTGAAGCAACAGAGCAAGAATTGGGACGAAGCGTTGTATCAAATAAGAATTTCCTTTCAAGGGCTGAAAAGAAAAAAATAAAATAAAACGATATAGATTGTTTGCTCCGCTTTTCGACTGAGTTGCGAAGCGTTAAAAAATCAACGGAGTGTAGCGTTAAAAAAGAGTTGGTGCCTTAATACGTGACGGCTTGCACTACGAAAGTGTGGCACTTCAACTCTTTTAGCGGAACGCAGTTGATTTTTAGCTGAGCAAGTCCGTCTTGAACTTTTTGGTTACTTTTTCTTTCAAGAGAAAAAGTGACATAAAAATCCTATTGTTGCGTACCTACGGCACGCTGTTTCTTGGGCATTGTTGTCTCTACCAACCTTGTGTTCCTAACGGAACAAACGACGAAAATCGTCCACCATCAGTTGACGATTTACGGTTGGATAAAACGCACCTTAAAAGTGCAGAAATCTAATATTTTTTGCACTTTTGTGGTGCAATTTTGTATATTTCTAAAAAAATATAGGTTATGAATATTGTTCTGGTAATTCGAAAAAATCTTATTAAATTTTCTATAAAAATCGGTATGTCTGTGTAACAATACAAGGTTCGCCGTTAATGTTTTTCATTTCAACGTAAACAATACATCGTCCGTTTTCGTCCGTTTCTTCGTAGGTGAAACTTTCGTCTATCTCGCTGTAATCATCATAGATTGATTCATAATCATCTACGATTGTTTCCTCGTCAATATACTCGCCTTCGATTGTAAGAATACGTTTCCCTCCATCTTCTTTATACTCAGTTAATTTTGTTGTTCCCTCTCCATTGCATACTACATCCTCGAACACATCACCATAATATTCACAATTCCTGCGACGGACTACGAAATGTTTGATTTCACGCCCTCTTTCATCATATACGGTTTCTTCTTTTAAATAAGATTCACCGTCGTAAAAGGCATCCTTTGGCGAAAACTCACTTACCACATATTTATCACAATGGTTTACATTTTCTCGCGCCAATACTCCGTTTTTGTAGAAATAACAAGCAACCAAATCATCATCTCTTTTCTCAAAAATCTCTCCGTCAACAATATCATCCTCGTTGTCTTCGGATGGTAAATCTTCCGAATGTTGATAATAAAGTCTGGGGACTCCATTATTTTCAAGGGTAACAGTGTATGTCCCGTCATAGTTACTATTTCGTACAAGTACACATTCTTGGGCTCTATATTCTTCTATTCTGAACAAATGTTTTTTATTTGAATTGTACAGCATCTTATATTTGCCAGTAGGATAATCACCTATGAAGCTTACAGTTATAGCTTCAATACATTGTGCGTTAGAATCAAAAAAGAGTTCGCTTACAAGGACATTGTCAATAAAAGAACGTTCTATACGACGTTTCATTTCATCTTCATCGGAAAACCAGATTCTCTCGACCTCATTCCCATTGCTATCTAACTTATACAATACGTATTCCTTATAGCCTGATGCTTGTTTGTCCTGAATATATCCTTTTTCTATTAAATTAGTTCTCATACTTGTAATTATTTAGATTCTTGTAAAAATGTTTGTGAAATTAAATTGCCAGTTATGTTATCTCGATTTGCAAACAGATTGCATAGCTTTTCTTCCAATGTTTTGCTATTGGAATATTGCCCCATTGCAAATGAAGATTCTTTTAGCGCATATTTCTCTGATTTTTGTGCGAAATAGAACCTCCAACAACGATTTTTAATATCCTCATCGTGCAAGATTATAAAAGCATTTACAAAATACAAATAATCTTTACTAAGAAACTCAGGTAGATTTTCTTGAGCATTTTCGAGGGTAAATGAATTATCGCTTACAGCTACGTCATAAATATAAATTGGGGATGAAAAATTACTACTAAAAATTTCTATTTCACCCATATATAGACCGTCAAAGCAAAAATGATTCATGGTAGCACGAATGGATACTGGTGCAGAAAACAGCCCCACATAAGGTTTAAAAATAGGTTCCAACACTTTTTCCACAAATGTTTCAATTCCACAATAATCATTGTTGAGAATTTCGTGAATCGTTTGTTTATACGTTTTCTCGTCCATAATTGTAATTTTTAGAGTTTATAAATTGAGGAAGTATTATCGTTTCGTTATCAAAATCTTATTGTCCATAACAGTGATTTCGCACCAATCAAGTTCTTGTGCATTTTGCGAAGCGACGGTTGACAAAAAATCCTTGTGAAGCACGTCGGATATGTCTTTCAGCCGTTCCACGTCGATGTTGGTACGTTTGAGCATATCGTACACCGTTTGCCGTTGCACGTTCAGTCTCTTTGCCATTTCGGCAACACTCATTCCTTGTCGTTGCATTTCCGCCTTAATCAGCGCTCCAAAGTTTAGTTTGTTCATAGTTAATTGATTTTTAATCGTTTATAATTATTTACCATTTCATTTGTATTTCGTTCTTATGCTTCCCATTCAAAAGAACGGCTTCTTGTTTGGTGGCAAGACGTTTTACGGACAAACTGCTTTGTACGCTATCCAACATACACCATAGTTCAAAGAATTCAATCGCTTGTGAGCGATAGAGATCCATAAAACCCGTACTCATTCCTATATACTGTTCCCGTCCGTAGATTTGCGTATTAACGCCATTATAAAGCAATTGCCGTTTGTCGTCAATCATCTTTAAAAATGAGGTATATGCCTTTTTCAGTGCCACACGCCCATCGGTGTTCATTGTGTAATACAGGCGTACATATTCATATTCCGCCTGTGCCGCCCAAAGTTTGAGAAATTTGTCGGCACATTGGCTGAACTCATAATTCGTAGTCCACTCGTTGATTTCACGCTCATACGCCTTGTCAATCCGCTTGTCGGGAATTTCCTCATAGCAATGACATTCTAAAACTTGCGTGTACGAACACATTGGTATCATACACATTGCGATTACGATTTTCATAAATGTTTTCATAACTTTAATCATTTTGTTAAACTTCTATTTTTTCTGCCTTTCAAGCATTGCGAAAATAGAGACTGAACGAGGTGAAAAAAAGTAGATAAAAAAATTTTTTCACCCCACAGGCCACCCCGTAAACACTATGGTTATTGGCGAAGGGGTGAAATCCTCTCAAAAAAAAGTGTGGGGGACGGTATGGACTGGCAAAATGTCGTCAGAAAATTGACAAAATGTGAAAAAAGGTTGGAAAAATCTCTCAATTACTTATTCCATTCCTTCATTGCCTTGTAGCTCATTTTTTATAAAAATCAATACTCTTTTCGATCGAAAGAGTCATTTCGTTGCCATTTACGGGATGAGCAAACCGAATCTCGACGGCGTACAACTGCAAGCGTTTTTCTGATTTGCCATATAATGTGTCACCAACAATCGGGCAATTCAATCCGTCGGGATGGGCGCAATGTACGCGTAGTTGGTGCGTTCTGCCTGTTTGAGGATACAATGCTACAAGCGTTCTGCCGTTTTTTCGTTGCAAAACTTCATAATGAGTCATAGCATTTTTACCATGTTCATAATCAACAACTTGTATAGGTCGTTCATTAAAATCGGGACGCATAGGCAAGGAAATCTCGCCTTTGTCGTGTTGCACGATTCCGTCTAATATGGCAATATATTTTTTGTGTACTTGTCTGTTTTCAAATTGTCGTTGCAAGTGACGGCACACATCCAAGTTTTTCGCAATAATCAGCAATCCCGAGGTGGCCATGTCCAGACGATGAACGACATAAACCGTGTCGTATTTTTTCTTTGCCCAACCATACACCGACGGTTGCGGAATATTCCCAGGAACCGACAAAATATTGGTTGGCTTGTCAACCACGAGAAAATACTCGTCTTCATAGACAATCGTAATTTTCTCATTCAAATCGTATGATTGCGAAAAGCGATTTTCCTCAACAGTAAGCCCTTGAAGCATAAAGTTCAATATTGGCTCACATTTTTGTTTGCATGCAGTGTAAAAACTTCCCTGACGGCGTATATGTTCTTTGGGCGAACGTCCCCACCAAAATTCCGCCATTGCAATTGGCTGTAAATGATTGTAATACGCATATTGCAACAAACGAGGTGCTGCACATTCGCCTGCACCGGCAGGTGGCAAGGTTTCTCCAAAAATCTCCAAAGCACCTTTGGATTCTCCTTTGGCATTTAAGAAAATGAAATGCTCAAAAATCCTTCGTTGTAATTCGTGCGACATTGTTTTTCGCTGTTGCGACAAAAATTCTATCTCGTTGCGAATTGTATTACATTGATTTTGAATCTGTTGCAGCTTTTCTTGCAATGTGCGTTGCATGCGTTTGAATTCCGCTTTTTGAAACTGGCTTTCCCGTATCAAATCCTGCAATTCTTGTTCGGAAAGCGCGTTCTTCCGTTTTTCGTCACGTTCCGTTTTTGCCACCCTAAGCCGTTCTTTCTCGGCCTCAAGCGTCGTGCTGATTTCATTTTGCAACTGTTCACATTTCACAAAAATTGTATTTTGTTCCAATTGTTCAATACGTGCGTTTATGGCAGAAATTTTTGCTTCTTCTTGTTTGAAAAATCCGTCTTCGGCAACCAAATCGTACACGGGAGGCACAAAATAAGAGTGAATGTTTTTCCCCTGAATTTGTCCCGAAAACGCCGCTACAAAACCAATTTCGCCGTTTTCATCTTTCACGACCAATACACCGAACATTTTTCCTTGTTGCAGTTCTTCCGTCCAATCTTCCCGACTTTGAATGTATTGTTGCACTTGATTTGCCGCCATCAGCGACAACAAATGCGGGTCGTAGCAAAACGGACACGTAAATTCAGTCGGCAACGGAATGGAATCAATCGGTTTATTGAACTTGTGAAACATACATTTGCAAAATTCATCGTAAAATTAAAATTTAATTGAGTTCTTCTCTATCTTTACAAACAAAAAAAATGGCTTACTATCGTCTTCGATATGCAACAAACAATGGTCGTTTTCAACCATGCAGTATGGTTGACGGCATTGTTTATTCTCACAAAACGCCGACGGCATTTCCCCAAAATTCGGGACGATTGGAATCGTTGCTCAAACACGATAAATTGTTGCAAAATGAGGATTCGTTCTTCCTTGACATCTGGACTCCCGATTCGCAAGGCGTAAAACCAGTATTGTTCTGGATTCACGGTGGGGCATTCGTTTCGGGTGCAAGCGGCGACGTGCATAACAATGCGGAAGAGCTTGCCCGCAATGCCGATGTGGTTGTTGTAAGTCCGTCGTATCGTTTGGGGATTTTAGGAACGAGTTATTTTGATGGCATTCCTCAGCAAAACTGTGGTTTTCACGACATTATAACCGCTTTGGAGTGGACGAATAAAAATATATCGCAATTTCAAGGTGATGCAAGCAACATCACCATCGGCGGTCAGTCGTCGGGAGCGTGGTATGCCATGGCAATTCATACATCAAAAAAATTGCAACATTTGTTTCGAAAAACCATGCTGTTTAGTTGGCCAGGAGCCATGAAAGCCATTTCAACGGAACAAGCCGAAGCGATTTATGGACATTTTCTCAAAGAACTACGAAAGCATACCGACGAATCGCCTACGAATGCTCCCATTGACGCGATTTTGCAAGCGCAACGCGTTGTCGGGCAATACAATCATAAGAAATATAAATTCGACGTTCCGTTTTTGCCCAGCATAGAACCCGATTTTGTCCATTCGGATTTTTATAATGCAGTTGAGGACATTGATAAGAAAATCTTTCTACAATATACAAAGGACGAATGTGGTATTTACGTGTGTCACAAGCCAATACACCGACGGACACCGCTTTTTATCACTTCATTGTTTCTAAAACGCTACTGTCCGCAAAAACCATATAAACAATTGCGGTCATTTAGAAAAAAACTACACAGCACGTATCATTCCGTGGTTGCAATCACTTCGCAATATCTGTTTCATAATCCGGCAAAGCACATTGCTCAAAAAACGTCGAATGCAATTGTTAACGAATTTGATTTTCCAACGCCCAACAACAGAACAGGCTGTTGTCATTGTTTCGACTTGCCGTTCATTTTTGGGAACATTGATTCTTGGAAAAACAGCAATATTTTTTCGGGTTGCAATTTTGACGCAATGAAACAAGAATCTTTGTCGTTACAGGCAAAAATCAAGGTATTTTGTTATGATGAAAAATAAAACAACGTTTTTCGTATAGCAAAAAACAATTACTCTTTCGTGATAAGAGCAACGGCAAATACGGCAACGCCTTCTTCTCGTCCCACAAAACCAAGTTTTTCCGTCGTTGTAGCCTTTACCGACACAGCATCTACCTCAATTTGTAAATCTTCGGCAATGTTTTGACACATTGCAGGAATGTGAGGAAGCAATTTTGGTCGTTGGCAACAAATAGTTGCGTCAACATTTCCTATCTGCCAATTATTTTGAGCAAGCAATTCGCGAGTCTTTCGCAGAAGGATTCTGCTGTCAATATTTTTAAAATCATTGCTATTGTCGGGGAAATGATAGCCTATATCACGCAAACTTGCGGCACCAAGCAGGGCATCGCAAACGCTATGGATAAGGACGTCGCCGTCGGAATGAGCCACCATGCCAACCGAATGCTCTATGGTAACTCCACCAAGTACGAATTTACGACCTTCGGCTAATTGATGAACGTCGTAGCCCTGTCCGATACGGATTTTCATTATTTCTCGTTATTGAAGTCGAATACCAATGAGAAACGGAATGTGTTAGCCAGCGGAGAATTCTTTCCGTTCACAGGAATCAAGTATGAAAAATCAAGACCGAACACGTTCAAACGAAGTCCTGCGCCAGCAGTAAAATACTTACGGTCGCCTTTGGTCTCTGCTTCATTGAAATATCCTGCACGAACGGCAAATTGATTGTTATACCAATATTCGGCACCAATACCCAACGTAAATTCCTTCATTTCTTCCTTGAAACCGCCAGGAGCGTCGGCAAACGACTGGAATATACCTTGTGGAACCGATACGTTGTCGTCTTTTCCTGCAACCATCTCACGTGCTTTGGTTGTTTCGTTCGTCTGATAAAGCGGTGGCGTAGGCACCAAAAGTTTGTTTATATCGAAATACACGCCGAATCTGTTATATTGGTCTATTTCCACATTGTAACCAGCACCCAATTTCATATTTGCAGGAATAAAGTCCTTATTATCTTCGGAATACGAGATTTTTGAGCCAATGTTCGAGAAATTGAAACCAAGAGTCAACAGACCTGGAAGAGAGCCCTTGAAATTTTTGAAATATGTTCCCGAAATGTCAGCAGCAACTGCTTTTCCCGCATGATATCTGTCATCGCTCGGAACAAGGTTTGAATAAATAAAACGTCCCGTCATACCCATCACAAAATTGTCAGCCAAAAAGCGTGAATACGAAACGTCAACGGAATATTCCTGAGGAGAAATAGTGTAACCTGCCTTATTGCCATCCTCGTCGTATGCCTCGATTTCGCCCAACGAGAAATAACAAAGTGAAGCACCAACTGCCTCTTTTTTGTCAAGTTTCTTATAACCAGCAAGATAAATCAAGTTAATATCTTTTATACCAAGATTCGACAACCACGGTGTGTACGAAAGTCCTACGCCGAAATCATCTTCCTCCATTGCATATTTCGAAGCATTGGAATGTTGAGACCAAACGTCAGATGTTGTTGCCGCACCAGCGTCACCCATTGCACCCGCACGAGAATCGGGCGTGATGGTAAGAAACGAAACTGCCGTGGTTATCACATTATAATGGTCACCATACGATTGTCCACTACTTAAACTACCGTCATCATCAACTTTGAGCTGTGCAAACAATGAAAAGCTGAACAAGATTGCTACCGCCGTTGCTAAAATATGTCGCATTGTCATAAAATTTTCTATTTGCAAATATATACAAAATCCCAAACGCACTATGCAGTTATTTATTGTTTTTGTGGTACTCAAAATAAATAAAGCATAAAAAATTGTTTTTCCGAAAAACAATTTGTACTTTCGCCCGTTAATTGTATCGTATGAGGAACGTAGTGTTCATATTGGCTCTAATAGCGATGGTTGGCTGCCAAAGCGAGTATCAGAAACTTTTGAAATCTGATGATTATAACGCTATTTATGAAGCTGGAGTGAAATATTACGAAGAAAAAGACTTTTACAAAAGTTACGAATTGTTGGAAAAAGCACTTCCAGCTCTTCGTTTGACCGAAAAAGGAGAAAATATTACCATGTTGTTGGCAAAAAGTTATATGGAAGAAAACGACTACCTTATGGCAGCGTATTATTTTGAGCGTTTTGCCCTCACCTACCCTGCAAGTACGCAAATTGAGCAGGCATACTATTATGACGCTGTTTGTTACTATAACATTTCGCCCGTAGTTACATTAGATCAATCATATACGGAGAAGTCAATCCAAGCGTTCCAACTCTATCTGAATAAATTCCCGCAAGGCTCATATATTACCGAAAGCAACGAATACATAGGTAAACTTCGTGGCAAATTGGAGGAAAAGGCATATAATAATAGTAAGCTGTTTTACACCTTGGAAGACTACAAGGCAGCTGTGACGGCACTTAAAAATTGTCTGAAGGAATATCCTGACTCAAAATACCGCGAAGAATTGTTATACCTCACGCTACGGTCGTCATTCCTACTTGCCGAAAACAGTGTGGAATCGAAGAAAATGGATAGATACGATATGGCGATTGACGATTATCATTCGTATATTGATGAATATCCGAACGGTCAATGGTCAAAAGACGCAGAAAAAATATATTTGCAAATACAAAAACGAATTAAATAATAAATTTTATAGAAATGGATTACAAAAAAACAAAAGCTCCAGCTTCAACAATTACGAGAGACATCCAAACGTTGGAAAAAGGCACGAACAACATCTATGAGTCAATTGCAATCATAGCAAAACGTGCTGACCAAATCGAAACAGATTTGAAGAAAGAACTTGACACGAAATTGGAAGAATTTGCTTCTGCAAACGACTCTATTGAAGAAACTTTTGAAAACCACGAGCAAATTGAAATCTCGAAATTCTATGAAAAATTGCCTAATCCTGTATTGATGGCAATCGAAGAATTCCTTGAAGATAAGGTATATTACAGACACCCTGAAACAGAAGAAACATTCTAATGTTACAAGGCAAACACATATTGCTTGGCATAACGGGAAGCATTGCTGCTTATAAGGCGGCAATGCTCACTCGTCTTTTGGTAAAACAAGGTGCTACGGTGAAAGTTGTCATGACGCCTCTTGCAAAAGAGTTCATAACACCTGTGACAATGGCCACGCTCAGCAAGAACACCGTTCTGTGCGACTTTTTTCATCACGACGATGGCAGTTGGAACAGCCATGTGGAACTTGGTTTATGGGCCGACGTATTTGTTGTTGCTCCTTGTACAGCAAACACTCTTGCCAAAATGGCAAACGGCATTGCCGACAATCTGTTGCTGACAAGCTATTTGTCGGTTCGTTGTCCGGTAGTGCTTGCCCCAGCAATGGATATGGATATGTTTGCCCACAAAGCCACGCAACGAAACATTGCCACGCTGAAAAAAGACGGCGTTTCGTTCATAGAGCCCACATCGGGAGAATTGGCCAGTGGTCTCGACGGGAAAGGTCGGATGGCGGAACCCGAAACAATTACACAATGGCTCTCGAATTTCTTTGAAACAAAAAATTCGATTAAAAAAAAAATCCTCATAACGGCAGGTCCCACGTATGAGGCAATTGACCCCGTACGTTTTATTGGCAATCACTCCACGGGAAAAATGGGATTTGCCATCGCCGAAGAATTGGCACAACGAGGTGCACAAGTCACACTTGTGGCAGGACCTGTACAATTAACGACATCACACCCCAACATTACTCGTATTGACGTTACCTCGGCACAAGAAATGTGCGACGTATGTTTGAAACATTTCCCTAAAATGGACGGTGCTATTTTGAGTGCGGCAGTAGCCGACTTTACGCCCGTAACAAAATACGACAAGAAAATTAAGGAAAAACAATCCCTGACCATTGAGCTGAAACCCAATCCCGACATTGCCCAAGAATTAGGGAAAAGAAAGAAAGCAAAGCAATTTCTGGTGGGTTTTGCCCTTGAAACGAACAATGAATTTACCAACGCTCAAGGTAAACTCGAAAAGAAAAATTTTGATTTCATCGTACTCAACTCGTTAGCCGACAAAGGCGCAGGGTTCGGGTACGACACCAACAAAGTGTCCATCATAGAACGCAACGGTACGATTACGAATTATGAATTAAAAAGCAAGCAAGACGTTGCAAAAGACATTGCCGACAAGATAGAATCTTGCAATTAGACAAAAAACGGCTGCCACTATGTGACAGCCCTTCCATTATACATTATGGATTCGTGTTGTAGAGACGCGATTAATCGCGTCTCTACTGGAACTACAATCTATTTTTGTATCTATTCTGCGTTCTTTTTAATCAGTTCAATAATATTTTCTACAGATTTTCCTGTTCTCAAACCATCGGCGGGAGTATTGAGGCAATAATCCACTAATCTTTCTACCGTACTTACAGCCACGTGCATACGGGTATCGGACGAAGCATAATAAATGAACACCGTACCATCCTCGTCGGCAATCCAACCATTTGAAAAAGCAACGTTCGAAACGTCACCAATTCGTTCCTCATTTTGCGGAGCAAGAAAATAGCCACCTGGTTGTGCAATAACCTTATCGGGTTGTTCCAAATCGGTCAAAAACATATACAACACGTAGCGAAGCCCAGCAGCCGTATTACGAACGCCGTGAGCAAGATTCAACCAACCACGGGAGGTCTTGATGGGCGCTGGTCCCATACCATTCTTCAACTCATAAATAGTATGATATTGCTTGTTGCTGAAAATATGTTCGTCTTCAATTACAGGATTTTTCATATCGGAAATATATCCAAAGCCGATTCCCCCACCCGAGCCAACTTCAATAAAGCCATCCTGTGGTCGAGTGTACAAAGCATATTTTCCATGTATGAAATGTGGAAACATCACAACATTTCGTTGCTGACCGCTATTAGAAATCAGGTCGGGAAGTCGCTCCCACGTTTTCAAATCCTTGGTACGAACCACGCCGGCGTTGGCAATGGCAGAACTTGTGTCCCCCACGGGAGCATCAGGGTCTTTTCGTTCCGTACAGAAAATGCCGTAAATATAGCCATCGTCGTGCTTCGTCAGACGCATATCATACACATTGATATCAGGGTCGTCAGTTTCGGGCAACAGAATTGGTTCGTTCCAGAAACGAAAGTTATCAATACCATTAGGACTTTCGGCAATCGCAAAGAATGACTTTCTATCCCACCCTTCAACACGGGCGCACAACAAATATTTGTCGTTCCACTTCATTGCACCAGCATTGAAAACGGCATTGACGCCAATTCGCTGAATCAGCAAAGGATTACGCTGCAAGTTCAAGTCGAACTTCCAGTTAAGAGGAATGTGCTTATCGGTCAAAACCGGATTCACAAAACGTTGGTAAATACCATTATAATCGGCAGTTGGCTCGTTACGTTTGGTAATCAACGCCTCGTACTCGTTTAGCAACTCGGTACGTTTTGCCTCTGAATTTTTAGGAAACACGTTTGTCATAATACCTATTAATTATAATATGAATAACTATGGTAATATCCATATTTATATCCATACCGATACCCGTATCTGCCATTGTTTTCACTTGAGCCATTGAGTACCAAAGCCATATTCTTGAAACGCTGTTCTTCATAGATTCTATCCAAATCGTCAAGCATTCCGCGTTCCATAAGACCTGCACGAACGACAAACAAAGTTCTGTCCGTATATTTCTCAATTATTTGAGTATCAGCAACAATGTCGATTGGCGGACAGTCAACAATAATGTAATCATAGCGTTCACGCAATGTTTCCATCATTTGACCGAAACGAGCATCGCCAATCAATTCCGTCGGATTTGGCGGATTTAAGCCGACAGGAATCAAATAAAGATTTTCCTGCCCTTCAAAAGGAACGATGATTTCATCAAGCGAATCAACTTGTTGAGCCAAATAATTGGTCAGACCTACTTTCGGAGACTTAACATATTTTGACAAAGACGCGTGACGCAAGTCTCCGTCGATAACCAATACCTTTTTCCCTTTTAACGCGAAACTAATGGCCAAGTTCATTGACAGATATGTCTTTCCGCTACCTTGATTATACGAAGTGAACAATAACACTTTTGAAGAATCATTGCCTTTATTCATAAACTCAATATTGGTACGCAACACACGAAACGCTTCGTTAATCACATTTCGTTTTCCCGCTTCAACAGAAACAATCACTTCAGGTTGCTTACGACTTCCCAATTTTCGTTTTTTATCCGACAAAGGTATCTCACCGGCAAACGGAATTGTCATCTTTTCAATATCCTTACGACCGCGAACCACCGTGTTCATATTTTCTTGTAAGAACAGCACTATCATAGGAATAAACAAACCTATGACAAAAACAATCACCATAATATTGAATCGTTTTGGCGACGTTGGTGCAAGAGATCCATACGGTGGAGTAATCACACGAGTATTATACGCAGTAAATGCTTGAGAGAGAGCGTTTTCCTCACGTTTTTGCAACAAAAACAAATACAAGGTTTCCTTAATCTTTTGTTGACGTTCAACCGACAACAAGTATTTTGCCTGATCAGGATTTGCAGCTATTTGTTCGTTACTTTGCTCATTCTGCTTTTGAATAGAGCGTATTTGAGCATTCAATGTCAAAATCATATTATCGATTGACGAATGAATTGCATCACGCATATCGTCAAGAGCCTTATCCATATCAAGAACCAATGGATTTGACTCACTACTGTTTGCAACGACATTATTACGTTGCAGCAATTTTTCATTATATGAGCGAATTTGCGATTCTATTCCAGAATTGGTTATCCCCGAATTGGCAGGAAGCAACTGATACTTATTCACCACCGAATTCATATATGAACGAACGTATTTCGCCATATACAACTGAATCTGCAAATCCTGTAATTTTTTCGAAGTTTCGTTACTTTGATTCAAATAAAGATTTGACGCAGCTTTCACGTCGTTCACCAAATGCTCGCTCTTGTATGAAGAAATATCATTGTCAACTTCGCCAAGTTCCGATTCGATGATGGCAAGACGCTCATCAATAAACATTGCGGTGCTGATAGTAATTTCATTCTTATCGTTCACCCAACTCTCGTTGTACACAACAATAAGCGTATTCAAAATATCTTCGGCACGTTGGATTGAAACATCGTTATACGTCAATCGTAACACATCGGCTTTTGCATCAACACGTGCCACCGACAATTTTCCCTTAAACGTCCCAACTGCTGCATGAATGCCCATTCGATTCACATAAATTTTTGGCAATGATTTGTTTTCTGCCATTGACGATTTTGTAATCATAACAGGACCCACAGGTGTTTCAATAGGACTTGAATACGAACCTTTATATGTTTTTCCTAAATAATTTGTTCCTCCACTTACCAATTCAGAGATTTCAATCCCCGTGTTTGTTTCCGTCACGGCAAACGAAACAGACTGGTCATCAGCCAAACCGGCAATTGTTACCGTAATAGGTTGGTTGTTTCCATACAACACCTCTCTATGGAAACGACCGTCAATAGAATATTGCATATCAAGATGAAGACGTTTCACCACTTCTTCCATCAATACTGGAGATTGGACAATAATCAATTCATTTTGAACTTTCGATATGCTATTCACCACGCCCAAGTCGTCGAACGTTGACTGTACATCTTTGGAAACCGATTTTGTTTTTCCACCCTTTTCGTTATCCTTTATCAAAATATCAGCCGTGCGAGTATAAACAGAAGGTTGACTCAACAGATATGCAAATGCGACGCCCAAGCAAATCACAACCGAAATCAAAAACCAATACCAACGAGACAAGCATAAAGAGATGAAATCCTTTATCTGCAAAAAGTCATTATTTTGAGAGGAATGATTGCCTTGTCTTACATTACTTTGCTGAACAGTTCCCATATTTTTAACACTAAATCCTACAAATAATTAATACAGAAGATTGCAACGGTCGTCAACACCGAAGCCATTGACATCCAGAACGATGCAGAACGTACATTATTTCCATTGACAGTTGACTGCCGTGTACGCATTGCGTTAGGTTCCACATACACCACATCATTTTGTTGCAGATAATAAACAGGTGACGACAGTACATCGTCAACCGAGCATAAATTGAGAGTATATGTTTTTTGTACGCCATTCTCATTACGAAGTACCATCACATTGTCTCGTTTCCCGAAAATGCTCATATCGCCAGCCATACACAAGGCATCAAGAATAGTAATCTTATCTTGCGTTATATTGTATCTGCCTGGTCGTGCAACCTCGCCCATCATAGAAACTTGCAAGTTCATAAATTCCACCGTCACTATCGGGTCGTTGACATAATTTCCAGCCATAAGCGTATCCTTGATAAACGCGGCAATCTCGCTTCGTGTCATTCCTCCAACCTTTAGTTTTCCGAGGACTGGAAAATCTATTTCCCCACAGGTATCAATTGAATAACCAGAAACACCCTGAGAATACGAGCCACCAGTGGTTTGTCCCAACTGACGCGTTACATACGGCAAATTGAACAAATTTGTCAATTGCGGGTCACGACTATTCACTAAAATGGAGATTTTATCTTCCGGTTGCAGACGGATAGGACGAACAGGAATTTGCTTTTCTATGTCGGCCTGTTTGGCATCTTGAAAATAAGGAATCTTTTTCGTTGACGAGCAAGACGCCATAATAATACAACCAAAAAACAACAACACAATTTTCTTCATCGCTATTTTGCTTTTAATCTTATATTCTACAAAGTTACTTAACTTTCTTTAAATTTTCTATAGTTTCCAACGGATTTTCGGTAGAAAAAATAGAAGCACCTGCCACCAAAGCGTCTGCACCCATAGCAATCACGTCTGCCGCATTTTGCAGTCCAATGCCTCCGTCAACCTCTATCAATGCCGACGAATTTGATTGCGTAATCATTCTCCGAACCTCACAGATTTTTTGCAACGTTTCTGGAATGAACTTTTGTCCGCCAAAGCCAGGATGTACCGACATTACAAGCACCAAATCAACAGACGGGATAATTTCTTTAAGCACGTGTGCCGGAGTTTCGGGGTTAATGGAAACGCCTGCTTTCATTCCCAACGAACGAATTTGTCCAATCGTACGATGTAAGTCTGAACACGCCTCGTAATGCACCGTCAATAGCGATGCACCAGCTTGTTTGAAACGTTCTACGTAACGCTCTGGATTCACTATCATCAAATGCACGTCAAACGGTTTCTTTGCAATTGGCTGAATTGCTTTCAACACGGGGAAACCGAATGATATATTGGGGACGAAAACACCATCCATCACATCAATATGCAGCCAATCGGCAGCACTCTTATTTAACATTTCAATATCGGCTTGAAGATTTGCAAAATTTGCCGATAAAATCGACGGAGATATGATAGCCATTATTCTAAATTAACGTTTAATTCACCTTTTTCATATTGTTTGAACTTCACTGCCAAAGCACCCAACAAGTTCGAAAACGTTTTCACCGCCTTTGCCGTGTCTTCGCTTATCGGTCTCTTCTGCATACGAAGCAACATCACACCGTACAAACCCGTAAAACACGCATCAATCTCGTTTTTCACAAATCCGTCGGAATGATTGATAATCTCGGTGATATGTGGCATAGCCGCTGTGAAGTATTCCTTATATTTCGTTTCATTCGGCATTTGCAGAATCTGTATATTGAGCGTTGACAAATCTTGCACCAACTCCTTCAACTGCATTAAATGACCTTTTGCATGGATTCCCTCGGCTTGCATAGCGTCAGCCAAATCCTGATACCATTGGCGAACTTTTGCCTGTTCGTCGGCTGGTAAGTGAAACCCCTGCATCAACGCATCAACATTGAATTTATAAGCACGGAGCAAATCCTCTAATTGCCACATATAGAGAACGTATTCCGCAATGTTTTCCTGCCGTTTTTGCTTCGCTATTATCATACCACCTTTGTGGTGGTAAAAATAGCATATTTTTTATAGAATCATGCATTAAAGGAAACAATCCCTTCCTTTGGTTGTATTTTTTCATTTTTCTTGTTGGAAAATCTTACCTTCGCTTTGTTCTATCGGAGGTTTAGCAAGATTGAAAGTCAAATCAACTCTAATTTCTTCCCATTTTCCGTTTCTGACGAACGAAATATTCTGGTTTGGGAATATAATCGGTGGAAAGAATTCGTAATTCGGTGCGACGATTGATTTGGTTTGCCTTTTCTTGACTCGCTTTCGGGAATTTCTCAATAATCGACGGCGACAGTTCCATACCCACGACAAACAAAGAATCCATCTTGGCAATTTCCTCCGTCACCACAACAGGTTTTGACTCGCCATATCCTTTGGCAACCAATCTGTCGACATCATAGCCTTTCTGCGTCAGATAATCCACAACAGCCTGAGCACGGCGTTTCGACAAAAGCAAGTTCGCATTGTCGTCACCGACCATATCGGTATGGGCGCCCAATTCTATAGTAATGTTAGGATTGTCTTCGAGCAATTTTCCCAATTGTTCCAATGCCGTTTTTGAAGACTCGTTCAAAGTCCATTTCCCAAAATCATAAAAGATATTCGGAATTTCCACGGGCTTACTCATTGTAATCAAATCGAGATTTTGAGTAAACGTGGTGTCATCGCTGATGTTGTCGGTAGAAACCTCAACTTTTTTCTTCAAAAAACCTTCGAACGAGCCAATGACAATATAATCGGTATATTGTTCAAGTTTGAAAGAATAACTTCCGTCTTGTTTTGTCTTTGCTGTCTGCAATGAGCCGTCACTTCCAATCAATGTGACATCGCCCTCAATGATCGGCTTATTCGTCGACATATCAATCATTGTTCCCTCAACGGCAAGTTTCAGTTCTGGTAATTCAAACGAGTAAATATCCTCCAAACCTCGTGTTCCTTTTCTATTCGAAGTGAACAAACCTATTTCCTTATTTCCTTGAAATACAATACCAAAATCATCTTGCGATGAATTTATCGGATAGCGCATGTTGACAGGTTGAATTTTGCCGTCGTCGCCTTTCACTACCTTATAAATGTCCAATCCTCCCATACCTGGCAATCCGTCGGACGAATAATACAATGTTCCGTCCAACCGAACGTATGGGAACATCTCGTCACCTGGCGTATTGATTTCAGAACCAAGGTTTATTGGTCGTCCCCACGGACTATTTTCCGAGGCACGCTCAACTTTCCATATATCGGAACCGCCCTTGCCGCCTTTCATTCGTGAGGCGAAATACAACGTCAGTCCGTCGGCGGAAATGGCTGGCTGTCCTATCGAAATCGAGTCTGGCACAATCTCAACAAGTTGCGTGGAGTTCCAGGAACCGTTTCTATACGTGTTAGTATAAATCTGACAACCTTTTGTTTTCCCCATTTCTTGAATACAACGGGTGAAATACATGGTAAATCCGTCGGGAGATATAGAAACCGAGCCATCGTCAAAATCGCTATTGACCGTGGAATCGGCTATTTTCTCGGGAGCTTTCCATTTCCCCTTTCTGTCGTAACGGGCTTCATAAACGCTCGTGTAATTCATTCCCGAAACTTGGTTTATCTGAGGTTTCACACCTTCCTCCACACGCGACGAGGTAAAATACACAACGTCATACGTGTTGTCGGAATACATTGGCGAAAAATCGTTGAATTTTGTATTCAACGCTTTCACATTCTCAACAATGTAACGCGTAGGATGCTCCTTATATGCCACAGCCAACGAACAAGACTCTATACCAGCAGCACCACGAGAATCCTTCGGATTTGCTTTCTTATATGTCTTGAAAATCTTTTCGGCTTCTTCATATTTTTCGTTTTTCAACAAAAAGTAACCGTACCAATAGCGAGCTGTCTTGTCTTTGGTAGATTTATTCTTTTCAACTTTTTTGTATGCAACCTCGGCTTTTTTTGATTCGTTTAAATGGCGATAACACTCGGCAATGCAACTTTCGTATGAAGATTTGATATATTTAGATTGCTCATCTTCAGCCAATTGAACGTACAAATCAACTGCCTTGAAATATTCGCCATTGGAAAATGCCAATTCGGCTTTTTTTGCCATCTTCTTTTGCGAAGCACACGAGTAGCCGACAAGGACACCGAGAATCAATATAACTATACGTACAAATCTTTTCTGCATACTCGCAAAACGAAACAATCGCTTTTTTATTTTGTGCAAATATAGAAAGTGTTTTTGAATGACACAAAAAAGCAGAACGATTGGATGACCTTTGATTGAAATTTATACAAAACATACCCTTTTTGGGTAAATTTACGTATTATTGCACGCATTCTTATTGACGACAATGAACGGCAGAAAACGATACTCCATCTTCAAACTCTTGGTTTGCATAGGAATAATATGCTCTTTTTGCCAATGTTCGGTCATCAAAAGATTGTCAAACAGTCAACAATTGCTTGTAAAACATAAAATCTCGGTTGACGAAAAAAAAGTTGACAAAGACGAGATGCTGAATTACGTAAAACCCAAGCCAAACCGAAAATTCCTGGGATTTTACACTCGCTTATATTTTTATTACGCCTTTGAAAACTCCGAAGGAAAATTTGGCTCGTGGATGCGCGACATTGTTGGTGAACAGCCAGCGCTCTATGATGAGTTGTCTATCAAAAAAAACGAGGAACAACTTCGGTTGTTTATGAACGAGCAAGGGTATTATAACGCCCAAGTGTCATCGCACGTAAAGTTCAGAGGCCGACACGACAAAAAAGTAACGGCGTTTTACGACATTGTTTCGGGCGACTTGTTCACGATAAATGCCGTTTCATACCAAATACAGGATTCTTCCATAGCAAAAATACTTGACAGAACGCAAAATTCTGCAAAAGTTAAGACAGGGAAACCCTTTGCCATAGGGCTTCTTCAAGAGGAACAAGAACGAATTGTTACTATTTGCAACAACTTTGGATATTACGCCTTTGGCAAGGACAACGTGGCATTTGCCGCCGACACTTCCCACGGCCCCGACAGCGTATCACTTGTCATTATGGTGAAAAAGACCGGCGAAAATTCACTCAAAAGACATAGAATAAATCAGGTAAACATTGACCAAAACTATAAACCTAAGACAAATCAGCCTCCACGAAGACGTGATGAGCCCCAGGAATCAAGTCCCGAAATTCAGAAAGCCACTTTCGTAAAGGACGAAACGCTTCAACAAGCAAATTTCATTGACACGGGACGACTTTACAGCAAACTTCGCGTGGAACGGACACAGAGAATTATGAGCAGTTATCCTCTATTCTCGTTCGTCAATGTTGAATTTACAGAATCCCAACAGCAAACCGACAAGGATACAGTAAATCTCGACTGCGCCATAAACATCACTCCCACACAGCGGCAATCCATCAATATTGACGTGGAAGGAACGAACACCAGTGGTGATTGGGGTGCCGAACTCAACACGTCGTACATCAACAGGAACTTGTTTCACGGAGCAGAATACTTCAATCTTAAACTGAAATTGGCAGGAGAATACAACAACGTATTGAAAACGGAAAATGAGAACATAAAATGGTTCAACTCATTGGAATACGGCGTTTCGGCAGATTTCACGACGCCAAAATTCTTGCTGCCTTTCGTTCGTGCGAAATACAACAAACGATTTCGTGCCAAAACCAATTGCCACGTGGAATACAATTATCTTCAAACTCCCGATTATACACGTCCGACCACCGAACTCAACTTTGGTTACATCTGGTACGGGAAACGATTTTTCACCTACAATCTCAATCCTATCGACTTCAGTTATATCCGCTACTACGACATTTCTGAACGATTCAGCAATTTCATCAATAGCAAAAATTATTACAAATATAGTTTCGAAGACTATATGTTGTATTGCAATAATTTTTCGGTAACATACTATAACAAAAGGAAATACGAGACTCGCAACTACCAATATCTGAGATTGTCGGCGGAAACAAGCGGAAACCTGATGTATCTCTATTGCAAGGCGACCGACAAGGAACGGAACGAAAATGGCAAATATGAGACTTTCAATCTGCCGTTTGCCCAGTATATCAAAGGCGAGGCTGATTTTCGTTACTACAATGTCTTATCCACAAAAACGATGTTTGTGTATCGCGTTTTTGGTGGTATCTCTATTCCCTATCTCAA
>JAFZTG010000048.1 GCA_017618935.1 Bacteroidales bacterium
GATGGATGTTCCCATTGTTCCCAATGTGTATGCATTATTGTTGCCCGTGTTGGTTCTTATGTGTGCGGGACTCAGTTTGGGTTTTGGCATTATCTTTTCGTCTCTTACGACAAAATATCGTGACTTGGTGTTTTTGTTGCAATTCGGTGTTCAGTTATGGATGTATGCCACACCAGTAATCTATCCGTTAAACTCCATTCCTGTTGAAAAACAATGGATTTTGCAATTGAATCCGATGACCTCAATCATTGAAACTTTCAAATTTGGCGTTTTGCAGACTGGCGTATTCTCATGGGGATATTTGTTGTACAGTTTTGTGTTTATGATTGTGTTGTTATTCTTGGGAATAATCATTTTCAACAGAATTGAAAAATCTTTTATGGACACAGTTTAACTGATGTCTCTCCACGAAACACTTTGTGTGTTGCGTTGTCTTAATCCTTGTGCAAGAACTGCATTTTCTGACCGTTCAAGATTAGCATCGTGTTCTATGATGTGAAAAGCGGCGTTTCGTGCAAGATTAAGAATTTGACCGTCGCGAGCAAGGTTTGCCAACTTGAAATTGATTGGCAGTCCGCTTTGTTGCGTACCTTCAATATCGCCGGGACCACGAAGTTTCATATCCATTTCTGCTAATTGGAACCCGTCGGTAGTTTGAACCATTGTTTCAAGTCGTGTCCTGCCATCTTGGCTTAATTTGTCGCCAGCCATCAAAACGCAGTATGACATATCGGCTCCACGACCTACACGACCACGAAGCTGATGTAGTTGCGAAAGACCGAAACGCTCGGCGCTCTCAATCACCATTACCGTTGCATTAGGCACGTTGACACCAACTTCTATAACCGTTGTGGCAACCATAATGTGTGCTTCGCCAGACGCAAATTTCTGCATTGCCTCGTCTTTCTCGGCGGGTTTCATTTTCCCATGTACCATTATGGTCTTGTATTGTGGCTCGGGGAACACTTTCCGTATGGTTTCATATCCTTGTTCCAGATTCTTGAAGTCAACTCGTTCGGATTCTTGAATGAGCGGATATACAATGTAGATTTGTCGTCCCTGGGCAATCTCGGAACGAATGAGTTCATACATCTTTTGTCGCTGTGAATCACGCAACATTGTTGTTCTTATGGGTTTACGCCCTGGTGGAAGTTCGTCAATTACAGAAACGTCCAAATCGCCGTACAATGTCATTGCCAGTGTTCTTGGGATTGGCGTTGCCGTCATTACCAACACGTGTGGCTGAATCGTGTTTTTTGTCCACAATTTTGCTCGTTGGGCTACGCCAAATCTGTGTTGTTCGTCAATCACGCAGAGACCTATGTTTTTGAATTGCACCGTATCTTCCAGCAATGCGTGCGTCCCCACGATCATTTGTATAGAGCCGTCCATAAGTCCTTGGGCAATCTCGGTACGCATTTTTTTTGTCGTTGAGCCAGTTAGGAGCGCAATGTTTATAGGTAAACCTTTCAAAAATTCTTGAAGTGATTTTGCGTGTTGTTGAGCAAGAATTTCGGTAGGAGCCATAAGACACGCCTGATAACCATTGTCAATGGCAAGAAGCATTGAGAGAACGGCAATAAGCGTCTTTCCGCTACCAACATCGCCTTGAATCAGTCTGTTCATGTGATGCCCAGATTCCACATCTTTGCGAATTTCTGACATGACGCGGATTTGTGCCTTGGTGAGTGGGAAAGGAAGATATTCTTTATAAAAACGCGCCAACAAATTGTCGTTGCTTCTCACAAATTGGAATCCTTTGGCATTCTGCACGTGTACTTGTTTGCGAAACGCCATTGTAAGCTGAATCCAGAATAGTTCCTCGAATTTTATTCTGAATTGTGCTCGTGAAACTTGATTGAGGTCTTTCGGAAAATGGAGCGTTCGTAACGTCGATTCCAAATTTGGCATTTGAAATTCGTCAAGCAAATATTTCGGCAGTGTCTCTAATATGCAATTTGTTCCGATTTTGTTGAATGCCGCTTCCATAAGACTTTGCATCACCTTGCCATTAAGGTTTGCCTTTCTCGTTTTTTCCGTTGCCGGATAGACACCAATAAAATCTTGTTGTGGTCTTGACTCGAATTTTTGCAGTTCCTCAATTTCCGGATGTGTCATATTCAACATTCCGTGAAACTCACTGACTTTCCCAAATACAACGTAGTCGGTGCTTGGTTTTATGAGCGGATTTATCCATTTTACTCCTTTAAACCACGTGAGTTCAATTCTTCCCGTGCCATCGGTGAACAAGGCCTTGAGATATGCTTTCGCACCAACGCCTACGGTTTGTTTCGATATAAAGCGACCTTTGATTTGCACGGCGACAGTTGAAGGAGCCACTTCGGCAATCGTGTAGAACTTGCTACGGTCAATGTAGCGAAAGGGCAGAAAGTTGATGAGATCATTGATGGTAAAAATCTCCAACTCTGTCTTTAGCAGATTGGCTCGCTGCGGACCTACGCCAGGCAAGAATTGTATGTCGTCGTTCAGAATACTCATCGTTCTAATTTTCCGTGAAGTCTGGCACGAATATATATTTGTTGTGAATTATCCCAAACGCCGTCAACGTAGTGCATACACCAACGGAAACTTGCTTCCACGTTTGGCGTGTTGAGAGCGTACAAAATTCCGTCAATGCGAGCATAATTTCCACACCTGTAGAGCGGGTCGCCCCACGGCAAATGCGTTCCTTCGCCCTTGTAATAAACGGCATCAAGTCCGATACATTTTTTCTGAATGTACAATGTTGAATATGAAGCCAATGAACGAAGTGGGCTTACGATTGTGGTGTCTTTGGCATTGGCATACCACGTATTGACAAAACCAGTTGATACCGAAAGTGAGTCGAACCACGTGTTTTTTAGTTCAAAACCGGCATTTAATCCCCAACCGCCATTATCGGCAACCGATTTCTTCCCACGTTCGCCTTCGGCGTGATGGCGATAATAGAACATATCGGTGATGAAAACGTTTTTCAAATGGGTGATGCCGCTGATGCCCGCGATGAATTTCTCGCAGTAGCCAGCATTTACTTGCGTGTGCCAGTCAAATAAAATCGTCTGTTCGCCCAAATTATGGGTAAAAACTGCTCTCGCACCTTGATAATTAGGACGATAATAGATGAGAGAATCGGTGTAAAGCACTTTGGGGAAGGTGGCTTTTTCTATGGGAAAACAGCCAGCCTGAAAATTCAAGAAATTGTTTTTATATTGATAATACATAGTGAGAACAGGCGTGTGGGCAAACATTTTCTCTCCATGTTCCACCATATAACTTCCGCCAGCCAAAATCGCCTGATTTGTGTCGATTTGAAATCCTATTTCGGCAGAAACACGCGAACCTAAAATCGTTTCAGGGTATCCATAATACGTCGTGAATTCTCTATTATCGGCAATAAAATCAAAACCAGCTTTCCAGATCATTTCTTGTGAAAAGGCGTTCAACAGCGTGATACACAAGATACTTGTCGCAAAAATCGTTCTAAAACTGAATCGTGTCATACTTACATTTTGAGTTTATAAAAGTAATTCATTTTTGTGAAAGAAAGGGAAA
>JAFZTG010000049.1 GCA_017618935.1 Bacteroidales bacterium
ATGAGGAAGCAACTCCTCAGGTGCAAGAGCAACAGACTGCTCCAGAGCAAACGGTGAATGAAGAAATCACTATTATGAAATCAGACGAAACAGGTATTGTGATTCGTATTGGCGAAGGTGAATCGGCACGAGATTCTATCATTCCAATTATGGTTCCTTATTTCGCACCGTCAGTTATCAAAGGACAAGTTGTTGTGCAAGTGGGCGAAGGCGACAATGTTCACGATTCCATAGTGTATATTTGGGAACCAATTGCTTCTCCTCATTCAAGTCAATCAGTGCCACAGCCGCCGGTATCACATCCGTGCGACACATGCAACAAATAATACGAAACAATTAATTTTGTTTCAATCCGTGATATAATCTGTAGAGACGCCACAATGTGACGTCTCTGCGTGTTTTTGACAATCAGGTTGTTGATTTCTAACCCTCAAAAAGTCCAAAACTTTTTTATTTCGTTTGAAAAAATGTTGATACAAAGCAACGGGAAACAATCATGTGCCGAAGTGAAATTTGTACCTTTGACGAGGTATAAAATAGGTGCAAAGTGGCAAAGACAGAAACTCCGATGATGAAACAATACAATCAGATGAAGGGGAAACACCCCGATGCCATCTTATTGTTTCGTTGTGGCGATTTCTATGAGACCTATTCGAGCGATGCCGTCAAAGCAGCTGGAATTTTGGGAATAACCTTAACGCGTCGTTCGGCTGGTACGCCTAATGAGACGGAAATGGCGGGTTTCCCGTACCATGCACTCGACACCTATCTGCCCAAATTAGTACGTGCTGGTCAGCGTGTGGCAATTTGCGAACAACTGGAAGATCCGTCAAAGACGAAAACCTTGGTAAAACGTGGTATCACGGAACTGGTTACTCCAGGTGTTTCGCTCAGTGAAAGTGTTCTTGAGAATCGTGAGAATAATTTCGTCGCATCCGTTCATTTCGGACAGCATATTGTTGGCGTTGCTTTCCTTGACATTTCTACGGGTGAATTCCTTGTGGCAGAGGGGGCGACTGATTATGTAGAGAAACTCATCAATAGTTTTCAACCGAAAGAATTGTTGTACGACAGGACAAAATCTGATTTGTTCAAACAATATTTTTATAAAGAGAATCTTTGCTCAAGTAAACTCGATGACTGGATTTTTACCACCGAATCGGCTCATGATAAACTGTTGGCTCAGTTTGAAACAACGTCGCTTAAAGGATTCGGCATTGATGAAATGCCATCGGCTGTCATAGCTGCTGGTGCAATTCTCTATTATCTCGACATTACCGAACATAAGTTGACGGGACATATTCGCAACATTGCCCGAATTGATCGAGAAACCTTCGTTTGGCTTGACAAGTTCACTATTCGCAATCTGGAATTGTTCGGCTCGGAGCATTCGGGAGCAAAGAGTTTGTTGTCGGTGTTGGACAACACACGCACGTCAATGGGAGCACGATTGCTCAAACGTTGGGTGTCGTTGCCGTTGCGTAAACTTTCCGATATTCAGGCACGTCACGATGTGGTGCAAACACTGGTGGAACAACCCGATATGCTTGAAGAATGTGGATCTCTTCTAACGTCTATGTGCGACTTGGAACGTATTATTGCCCGGGTCGCAACTAATAGAATTCTTCCTCGTGAAGTGTTGCAGTTGCAGAAGACGTTGGAAAATATCGTTCCTTTGAAAGAATTATGCGAAAATTCGGGCAACGAGATTTTGCAAACCTACGCTCGTCAGTTAAATTCTTGTGATGCTTTGCGTGAACGCATTGCCAATGAGATTCAGCCCGATGCGAATAATGCCATCAATAAGGGAAATATAATCCAATCGGGGGTAAACAAGGAATTGGACGAATTACGTGAAATTGCGTTTAACAGCAAGGATTATTTGCTGAAAATGCAAGAACGCGAGGAGCAACGGACGGGTATTCCCAAAATTAAAGTCGCGTTCAACAACGTGTTTGGCTATTATATAGAAGTACGTAACACGCATAAGGAAAAAGTTCCCGAAGACTGGATTCGCAAGCAGACCTTGGTCGGCGCGGAACGATACATTACGCAGGAGTTGAAGGAATACGAGGACAAGATTTTAGGTGCCGAAACTCGTATTTTAGAAATAGAGCAAGAGTTGTATAATGCTCTGGTTCAGAATATTGCACATTATACCGAGACGATTCAGCTCAATGCGAGCATAGTTGCACAGATTGATTGTCTTTATTCGTTTGCGAACGTTTCGGTGAATAATAATTATGCTCGTCCGGAGATGAACGATTCTTTGGATTTGGACATAAAGAACGGTCGTCACCCTGTGATAGAGACGGAAATGGCTCCTGGAGAACAATATATTGGCAATGATGTGCATTTGGACAACGAACGGCAGCAGATTATCATCATCACGGGACCGAATATGGCTGGTAAGTCTGCCTTGTTGCGACAGACAGCGCTGATTGTGCTGATGGCTCAGATGGGCTGTTTCGTGCCTGCCGATGCTGCCACGATTGGTTTGGTCGATAAGGTGTTCACCCGCGTTGGCGCATCCGACAACATTTCGCAAGGCGAGTCAACGTTTATGGTCGAGATGAACGAGGCGGCAAATATCCTTAATAATATGACCGACAGAAGTCTGGTCTTGTTCGACGAACTTGGTCGTGGCACGAGTACCTACGATGGCATTTCCATAGCATGGGCCATAGTGGAATATCTGCACGAATGTCCCGTAGCGAAGCCAAAGACGCTGTTCGCCACACATTATCACGAATTGAACGAGTTGGAGAAAAATTTCAAGCGAGTGAAAAACTTTAACGTTTCCGTTCGTGAACAAAATCAAAAAGTGATATTTTTACGCAAATTGGTTCCCGGAGGCAGCGAACATAGTTTCGGTATTCACGTGGCAAAAATGGCTGGTATGCCGAAATCTGTCGTCAATCGTGCCAATGAGATTTTGAAGGAACTTGAAGGAACGAGCGGAAGTGCACAGGCACTCACAAAACCCGTGCAGGAAATTGCACAGACGCGCGAGGGCTATCAGTTGAGCATATTCCAATTGGATGACCCGGTACTTTCGCAGATTCGTGACGAGTTGCTGAACATTGAAATCAATAATTTAACACCGATAGAAGCGTTGAACAAGTTGAACGATATTAAAAAATTATTACAGAAATGAGACGAATAGGATATATCATTGGCATTCTTCTGTTTTTCGTTTCGTGTGAGGAAAAAGGGAAACAGTTCACCGTCAATTCTTCGCAGAATAAAATATGGTATTGTGGCGACACGTTGCAATTCGAAATTGGTTCAAAGAAAAATCACGTTCCCGATTCTGTCGTTCTTCGTTTTGACAAACAATCGGTTTTTCAAACGTATTATAACACAACAACGTGCAGTTTTACAACCGATGGTATGCTCATGGGCGACAAGACGCTCACGTTTGAGATTTATCGTAAAGGAAAAAAAGAGATTCACAACCGTTCGTTGCGGATTTTGTCGGACATAGAGCCAGCGCAATTGCATTATGAGGTTGTTGCCACCTACAAACACGATGCAAACTCTTATACCCAAGGTTTGCAGTATGAGCAAGGGAAATTTTACGAAAGTGCAGGCTTGTACGAGGAATCTTCGGTGCGATATGTTGATGTCAAGACGGGTAACGTGTTGAAAAAGAATGATGTGGAACCTCGTTTCTTTGCAGAGGGATTGACAATAGTGGGCGATTCGTTGTATCAACTGACGTGGCGTGAAAACACGGGATTTATCTATAACAAAAACACGTTGGAACGAATCGATATGTTCAAGTATGAAACCGAAGGCTGGGGCTTGTGTTTTGATGGCACGAACCTCGTGATGAGCGACGGCACGGAGTTTTTGTATTTCTATGAGCCAAAGAACTTTACGTTAGTTCGGAAAGTTGCCGTGTTCAATAACCGTGGAGCGGTGTCAAATTTGAACGAGTTAGAATTTGTGAATGGTTTTATTTATGCCAATATCTATCAGAGCGATGAGATTGTGAAGATTAATCCAAGTAACGGCAAGGTGGCTGCAACCATTGATTTTAGTGGCTTGTTGCCCGCCGAATTGTCTGATGGGGTTGACGTGTTGAACGGCATTGCGTATAATGCCGACAACGAACATTTTTATATAACAGGAAAACTTTGGCCACGAGTATTCGAGGTTCGCTTATTTTATGAATAGTATGAAAAAAGTCCTTTTTATTGACCGAGACGGCACGTTGTTGCAGGAACCTATTGAAGACGAACAAATAGATTCGTTTGCAAAATTTGCGTTTTTGCCGAATGTAATCTCTTCTTTGAAAAATATAGTGCAATATACAGATTATGAATTGGTTATGGTAACAAACCAAGATGGTTTGGGAACGGAGTCGTTTCCCGAAGATACCTTTTGGCCTGTGCATAATTTGATGTTGGATATATTGAAGAGCGAAGGGATAGAATTCGCCGACATGATTATTGACGAAACCTTTGAATGGGAAAACAAACCCACGCGAAAACCGGGAATCGCCTTGTTGGGAAAATACATGACTGGTGATTATGATTTGGCTCATTCCTATGTGATAGGCGACAGAAATACCGACGCGCAGTTAGCGGTGAATTTGGGCTGTAAGTCGTTGATAATAAAGGGCAATCATCTTGATGAGTCAAAACTGCCCGATTCATGCGAAATGGTTGCCGATTCGTGGAGCGAGATAGCACAACGACTGACGTTTCCGTTGCGTTTCGCACACGTTGTCCGTAATACGAACGAGACGAAAATTGATATAGAACTGTTGCTCGATGGTCGTGGAAAATCCGAAATATCTACGGGAATAGGCTTTTTTGACCACATGTTGGAGCAATTGGCACGTCATTCCAACTGCGACCTGAAAATTAAGGTGCAAGGCGATTTGCACGTTGACGAACACCACACCATTGAAGACACGGGCATAGCATTGGGAGAGGCGTTTTTGCAGGCGTTGGGCAAAAAAGAACGTATAGAACGCTATGGATACCTATTGCCTATGGATGATTCGTTGGCACAGGTGGCCATTGATTTCTCGGGTCGTCCCTGGTTGATATGGAATGTGGAATTTAAGCGCGAGATGGTTGGCGAACTGCCTACCGAAATGGTGTATCATTTCTTCAAATCATTCTGCGATGCTGCAAAATGTAATTTGAACGTGACCGTTTCGGGCGACAACGAGCATCACAAGATAGAAGCCATTTTCAAGGCATGGGCAAAATCCATTAAAATGGCAGTTTCACGCAACTTGAACAATCAGTTGCTACCATCAACCAAAGGGTTGTTATAGTTCCAACTTATTCTTTACCGGATTGGCATAAATATTCAGCACAATATTTTCCAAGTCGTTCTTGCTCTTTGGTATGGCAAGTTCCTTGATACCATTGGTAAGATACTCTACAAAAACCTTTTTGTCCTCTTCGGTATATTGGTCGGCAAATTTCTTGGTCTTGTATAGCATATCGTATGCTATATAATTATTCTTTTCCAATACATAGGCATCGTAAATTCGCTGGTCGATTATATGTGCCAACTGAACAAATTTCTCAGTTTTGTCAAATGAATCGCAATACTGCAATTCTTCAAGCGTGATAGGTTTTGTTATGGTAAAATTGACGTGTCCCTTGGGTTTCACAATACCACTCCAAATGCTTTGATAATCCTCGTTCTTTCCTTTTTTATATGTCGTCAATGCCGAAACATACAATTCCGCTGCTTTTGCAAACGCACAAGGTTCATATTCATACGAAACCGATACGGGCGTAATGTTGAGAGGATATAAATTTTCAACAAAATTTTCCTCGCTACTCATTGCGAACATTTTCAAAACAGCAGCTTCGGTCTTATCGTCACCGTCCTTGGTGCGCCCATTACGTTGTGCAATCCAAACCGAACGCTTCTTCTCCGTGATGACATGACGAATATATGAAGACACGATGAAATAGTCGCGATACAAATCACGTAAGTTTCCGCTTCGATTGATTCTAAACATACGATTGATTTTTCCCAAATCAACGGAAATGTCGTTTTTCATCAAATTGCTACCAAACGTGATTTCCGTTTGGTCGTGTCCCGCCTTGAGAAGATAAAAATTCAGCAACGCTGCGTCAAGCACAATATCGCGGTGGTTCGAAATGAACAAATATGGTTGCGTGTTAGGTATCTTGTCTCCACCAGAACATGTGAAATTAGAAATGGAATTTACTATAATTCGTTCAAGAACCGAAAACGTGATTTGTTCCTGAAATTCACGTACAGTCTTGATTTTCTTGAATTCCTTAATAACATCGTCCACTTGTTTGTGAGGTGCTAAATTGTTCACCAACCACGGGAAATAAAGGTCTGACACAATTCTATCTATTGCGGCAGGCACTTCGTCATCGTTGTATGGACGTAAATCTTCAAAATCAGGCATCATGGCTTTATTTTTTTCTATTATCAAAAAATTTAATTGGTTTTCGTTTTGCTTCCGGATAGTTCCGTTTGTTAATCTCATCAATCGGCAAGAACTGAATGTTTGGAGCAATTCTGATTCTAGCTCTAAAACGGTCTTTCAAGTCTTTTATCAATTCGTCGTTCGGACTTTTACAGCCGATTGAGACTGACACGTCGTCCATGCCAATTTCATTAGTATTTGCCTCAACAAGATAGTTTTCAACATATTCCACATTGTCGAGTACATCAAATATGGCAGCAGGATACAATGTCGTTCCCTTCACTTTCAGCATTTGGTTTTTGCGACCTTTCAACGGACTGATACGCATTGTAGTTCGTCCGCAAGAGCAAGGTTCATAATGGAAACATGCAATATCGCCTGTGCGAAAACGAAGCAATGGCATACCTTCCACGCCAAGCGTACAGACGGTCAGTTCGCCGTACTCCCCTTCTTTTACGGGATTTCCGTTTTCATCAATTATTTCACAAATAATCAATTCAGGATGATGATGTCCGCCTTTGCCCGCACCACATTCGCAGAACGATGTTCCCATTTCTGTAGAAGCATAGGTAGAATATAATTTAATATCCCATTTCTCCTTGATTCGATTGCCAAGCAAGTTCAGGTTGAAATTTTCGTCACGTAAATTCTCACCAATACAAACGGCTTTTTTCACGCTACTATTCTTATAATCAATGCCGTTTTCTTCGGCAAATTTTATTATACGAAGTATGAATGACGGTACGCAGATAATCGCGTCGGGTTTTAACCGATTGATTGTTTCCCATTGAAGAGCGGGAATACCGTTTCCTACACGGATTACCGAGCCACCCATCATTTTTACGCCTTCAAAATAGGCCAAACCAGCCATAAATCGTTTGTCGAGCGTAGTCATCAATTGATAGATTTCTCCTGGTTTTCCGTCGGCACACGTAAAAGAGATTGCCTCGTTGTAAGCCAATCGTTTCCAGTCATTTGCGGTAGCGGCAAACGTGGTCGGCTCGCTCAGCGTACCCGAAGTTGACATATAATCTGCAACTTGTGAAGGTTCAACGCAAAGAAAATCCATATTGTGCGTTTGCAAATCCTCTTTCGTCGTAAACGGAATGTAACGAAGGTCTTCTAATGTCTTGATTTTTGCAATATCAATATGTTCTTTCGCGAACATACGTTGATAAAACGGAGATTTTGCCTGCAAATATTGAAGCAAGTCTTGCATTTTTCCCTCTTGAAATTTCTTTATTACCTCTCGAGGTTCGTATTCTATTGCTGGTTGAAACATATCAGAATAAAATTTGTGCAAATATACCAAAATTTATGTACGCTTGGGGACTTGTTTATAACTGGTAAAAAAAAGTTAGCCCCGAATAGACTGCTCAATTCGGGGCTAATGTAATGACAAAGAAAGTATTAAAGACCTAATTCTTTCTTTACTAATGGTGTAATATCAGTTGCCTTGTCCGATGCTATGATAGAACTTCCCGTGCTTGTATCGAAGATGTAAAGAAAGCCTTCACGGTTGGCAACGGTTTTTATCGCATTTTCCGCCTTCGTCATAATTGGTTCCAACAATTCAGTCTGACGTTGATTCAATTGTGCCTCGGCATTTTGCTGATACTGCATAATTCTTGTCTGCATATCCTGTAATTCTTGTTCAAGCAAACTTAAACTTGCCTTACTAAGTGTATCTTGTGATTGTTGAGCAGCCAAATATTTCTTGTTGAATTCAACCGACATACTTTCTATGATGCCTTTCATCTCATTGTATTCTTTCTCCAATGTTTTTTGTGCTTCTGCTTTTTCGGGCATAGCGGCAATAAGTTCTTCAAAGTTGATATGACCAAATTTTTGTGCTTGTGAGTTGAGTGAAACGCCGCAAACAAGCAAAACGGCAATGGTAATTTTTGATATTGTTTTCATATTTCTATTTTTAAAACGTTGCAAAGATACATTTTTTATTTATTTGTCTATTAAATCGATAAAACAATCATTTTTTCGTACATAAAACGTGCCAACTTTCCGTTTCGTATTTGTGATTTCGAAAAAAAACGAAAAAAATTCCCGTAGAATTTGTAAGGAATAAAAAAAAGACTACTTTTGCAACGTCTTTTTTGAAAGATGGATTGATTCAGTAGCTCAGCAGGTAGAGCACATCCCTTTTAAGGATGGGGTCATGGGTTCGAGCCCCATCTGGATCACAAAAAACCACGCTAATTGCGTGGTTTTTTTGTATCTAGAAACTTTCCAACTTACATACCTACACGTACATATTCACAATTGCCTCATACAATTCTTGTTTACCACTGGTTTGTTTCGGCTCGCCGACTTTCTTGCCGTATTCGTAGGCTTCCTCGAATGTCATTTTACCTTCTTCGAAACGTTTTCCTTCACCAGAGTCAAAACTTGCGTAGCGTTCGGCAACCATTTTCTTGATTGGTGATTTTTCCAACAATTCTGCCGCACTTTCCAAAGCCCGAGCCATTGCGTCCATTGCCGAAATATGTGCAATGAATATGTCTTCCAAATCGGTGGAGTTACGACGAGTTTTTGCATCGAAATTTGTTCCTCCGTCTTTGAAACCGCCGTTACGAATGATTTGCAGCATTGCCTGAATCAGTTCAAAATTGTCAATCGGGAATTGGTCGGTATCCCATCCATTCTGGTAGTCACCGCGGTTTGCATCAATTGAGCCGAGCATTCCTGCATCGACGGCACACGCCAATTCATGTTCAAACGTGTGACCAGCAAGTGTGGCATGGTTTACTTCTATATTTACTTTGAAATCTTTGTCAAGATTATGTGCTTTCAAGAAACCAATAACCGTTTCGGTATCAACATCGTACTGATGTTTGCTCGGTTCCATCGGTTTCGGTTCAATCAAAAACGTTCCTTTGAAACCTTTTTTGCGAGCATAGTCGCGAGCCATCGTCAACATTGTTGCCAAATGTTCCTTCTCGCGTTTCATGTCGGTATTCAGGAGCGACATATATCCCTCTCTTCCACCCCAGAACACGTAGTTCGTTCCGCCAAGTTCTATTGTCGCGTCGATTGAGTTCTTAATCTGAACGATTGCACGTGCAACCACGTCAAAGTCAGGATTGGTTGAAGCGCCGTTCATATAGCGTTTGTGACCGAACACGTTAGCCGTTCCCCACAAAAGTTTAATGCCTGTTTCGGCTTGTTTTTGTTTCAAATATGCAACAATTTCCTTGAGATTTTTCTCATATTCCTCAACAGTTGCCGCCTCTTTCACCAAGTCAACGTCGTGGAAGCAGTAATATTCTATGCCCATTTTCTGCATAAATTCAAAACCAGCGTCAACTTTGTCTTTTGCCGCCTGAATCGGGTCAGGATTTTCATTCCAAGGGAACGATTTCGTTCCGCCGCCAAATTGGTCGGTGCCGTCGGCGCAGAGCGTGTGCCACCATGCCATAGCAAATTTCATCCATTCGCTCATTTTTTTACCCAACACCAACTTGTTTGCGTCATAATAGCGAAATGCCAACGGATTTTTACTGTCTTTTCCTTCAAA
>JAFZTG010000050.1 GCA_017618935.1 Bacteroidales bacterium
AACCTCTCACGTCGTCTGATTTGCCAGCAATCTTGTCGAATCCGTATCCCATATCGAATCCAAGCAATCCCATCATCGGGATGAATAATCTGATACCGCCGCCCGCACTTCGTTTTATGTCGAATGGATTGAAATCCTTAAATTCCATCCATGCGTTTGCTGCTTCGGCAAAAGCGAGAACGTATATCGTCGTTTCTTGTTTCAATGCAAGTGGATATCGTAATTCCATAGAAAATTTATCATATATAAATGCACCTCCTTCGTCTTCTGGCGTAAGTGCCGATGCATCGTACCCTCGCATTGGTACAAAATCCGTACCATAATAATAAACGTTGCTTAATCCGTCGCCACCAATGTCGAATCGCTCAAATGGCGTCTTGAAATTTTTGTTGTAATATCCCACAAAACCGAAGTCGATTCTTGTTTCCAACACCAAATCTCCGATAATTTGTGTGTACATTTTTGATTTGAATGTCCATTTGTGGTATTCTATCCATTTATATCGTTCTTCGTCGCTTATGTCGGCATCGGGATTGTCGCGGAATAACGAGTATGGTGGCGTCAATTCAAGACGAAGAGCGAACGACGAACCTCTTCGTGGATACAATGGCTGGTCAATGGAATTACGAGCCAAAGTCGTTCCGAATGTTATGCTATGAGAAATTAAGCTGTCGGGAAGCGAAGCTGGCAAATATAAGTTGTAATTATTTAACTTATAGCGTTTTATACTTATGTCATTGTACAATGTGAAGTAATCGTCGGGTATTTTCAGGTCACGTTGTAAACCAACCGACAAACCCAGCGTTCTCCAATTTCCGTAGTATTCGCTGCTGCGGGCGTAGCCGTTTGCTCTGATAGAATAGTATGCAGAAACGGTAAGTGCGTTCGGTTTTTTGCCACCAAACCATGGCTCTGTGAATGAGAAATTGTAGTATTGATAATAGCGTGTATTTGCCGAGATGCTCAAACTGAGCGATTGACCGTCACCTGAAGGAATTGGTCGCCAATACTCGCGTTTCAACGTGTTCTTTAATGAAAAGTTGTTGAGTATCAAACGAACGGAGCCAAGCAAATAACTACCACTCCAACCGAATGAGAGTTCTATCTGGTCGGTTGAACGTTCTTTCAAGACATACTCTATATCAACTGTCCCGTCCATCGGATTGGGTTGTGGATTGACCTCCATGGTCTCAGGATCAAAATACCCTAACATTGCCAGTTCTCGTTGCGTTCTGATGATATCGGAACGGCTAAATAATTCTCCGGGACGAGTTCGTATCTCGCGATAAATCACGTGGTCGTTTGTCTTTGTGTTACCAACAACGGAAATGTTGTTGATGACAGCTTGTTGACCTTCGTAAATGCGTATCTGAATGTCGATGGAATCGCTGTTGGAACCTAATTCCACTGGATCGGCGTTGAAGAACAAGTAGCCATTGTCCAAGTAGAGCGAACTGATACCTTCTAGTCCAAAAATCTTTTCTTGCAGACGGCTTTCGTCGTAAATGTCGCCTTTGTCTATTGCCAAAATTTTATTTAGTAACTCGGTGGTATAGATAGTGTTGCCTAACCATGTAATGTTTCCGAAGTAGTATTTCTTTCCTTCGTCAATGTTGATGTCGATGTGTAATAGGGTAGAATCAAGGGCGTAAACCGTGTCTTTGGTGATTTTTACGTCACGATAGCCCAGTTTCTTATATTTTTCGATAATAGATTTTTTGTCGGTTTCGTAATCTTTGGCAATGTATTTTGATTTTTTGAGAATATACCACGCTTTTTTCTTGGTTTTCTTCATCGTTCGGCGCAGTTTTTTGTCGGTAAGTGCTTCGTTACCAGAAAATACAATGTCATCAATTTTTACTCTCTCGTTTTTGTCAATGTAAATCAATATGTTAGACGTGTTGAACGATGTGCTGTCATTTTTTTCTTCCAATCGAATGCTGGCATTTCTGAAACCTTTTTCGTCATAGTAGTCCCTGATTTTCTTGATTGCCATATCCTTTTGGTTCTCAGTGATTTGCATATGAGATTTCAAATCCAAAAGATCCTTTATGTCATTTTGTTGCGATTTTTTTACACCAATGATACTGACGGTGTTGAGTCGTGCCCGTTCAACGATGGAAATTGTCAGATAGATATTGTCACCTTCAATTTTTGATGCCGAAATTTTTGCGTCGGCAAACATTCCTTGTTCCCACAGTTTTTCTATTGCGGCAGTGATTTCTGGACCGGGCACCGAAATTTCTTGTCCGACGTATAATCCAGTTGTTCTAATAATTGGTGGAGCTTGGAGATATTTTGTCCCTTCTACTTCTATACCAGCAATGGTATATTTCTTTACCTGTGCAAATGTTGAAATTGCAAGTAGATTCAGTAGGAGAAAAAGGACTATCTGTATTTTTTTCATTGAGTGTGCGTTAAATTTGTGAGTCAACTTTTCCAAAGCGACGTTTACGATTTTGATAATCGATTATGGCTTTGTAAAATTCTTCTTTCGAGAAGTCTGGCCATAGCGTGTCGGTAAAATAAAATTCGGTGTAAGCACATTGCCACAGAAGGAAATTGCTTATTCTATATTCTCCGCTTGTCCGAATCAATAATTCAGGGTCGGGAATGTCTTTCGTACATAAATGCTGTTGAATGGTTTCTGCAGTTATGTCCTCGATTGCAAGATTGTGGTTCAGGCATTCTTTTGCAATTGATTTTGCCATTTCGGTAATTTCCCAACGACCACTGTAACTGATAGCTAAAATCAAAGTTAATCCTGTGTTTGAAGCCGTTTTGTCTATTACGTTTTGTAACGAATCCTGAACGGATTTTGGTAAGCTGCCGAAATCGCCGATTGTGATAAGTTTTACATTGTTTTTGACTAATTTTTCGAGATTTTTTTCCGAAGCACTAATCAAAAGGTTCATAAGTCCAGAAACTTCGTCTTTCGGACGGTTCCAGTTTTCGGTAGAAAACGTGTAAAGTGTGAGATATTTTATCCCTAATTCTGCTGCTACGGCAACGATGGTATCAACCGTGGAAACGCCTTTTTGGTGACCGAGCAGACGTATATTGCCACGCTTGTTCGCCCAACGGCCATTCCCATCCATCGTAATTGCTACGTGCTGGGGTAATTTTGCTATATCAATATCTTCTTTTGTTACTATTTTCATATTTCCTCAAATCGTATATTGGACAAGGAATTTTTTCGTCGCTAAAATTAAACAATAAAGAAATACCAAGTACCGAAAACCAGTCTTTTGTTTTACAAAAAGATATTTGTTTGTAGTGTAAATATCCGTCGTTGGCGTGATATGCCAATTGGTCGAGTTTGTCGGTGAAAGTTTTCCTGAATACCCATTCACCTCGAAGCTCCAAGCGTGGAAGCACTTTATATTTCAATCCTAATCCTTGTGCAATGTTGAATGTTTCGTACCATTTAATATTTTCCAAATAAAGGGCGCCAATGCCAAAAACTACAAAAGGCGAGAAGTTTTTTTCTTTTTTGTTGTTTGTCACTTCAAAGAAATTATATTAAAGCATTGCGGAAGCCTCCATAA
>JAFZTG010000051.1 GCA_017618935.1 Bacteroidales bacterium
CGGCCGCGTGCAGACATGGCTCGACGGCGAACTCGCGCTAGACGTAGATACCCTGCGCCTGCGCGACTACGACACCGTACACGTGGACAAATTCTACCTCTCCACATTCCACGGCGGGAGCAGCGCCGAATGGGCCCCCACGCACGACTGCTACATTCGATACGACAATTTCACCGTATCCACCGATTCCATCCCCGTGACCATGGGCGCGCCCGACAGCAGCAAGACCTGCGAAGGCGAAAACTGCGGCCAGGGCACCGACCCAGGCACCGAACGGATTATACTGCAGACACAAAACCGCGCCACCATCACCCCCGTCGAAACCTACCGCATCGACGGCACCTTTGTCGGCCGCAAGAACACCCTCCCCGATGCCACCACGCACCAGCTCAAGAACGGGAAGCGGGTTAAGGTTGTGAGGTAGGGGATTTTATCCTATCACTTATCCTATCATTTATCCTGTCGTTTATCCTATCACCCAACCATTCACCCAACCATTCACCCAACTTATTACCTAACTTATCGCCCAACCGCAATCACATTTCATTTGCGGACGAACTTTTCGACCGCAAAATTTCGGCCTTTTATTGTATCATTTATTGTGTCTTTATTGTGTCATCCACACGGAATTTTTTGGCCACTTTTTGGGCCATTTTTTTGGCCACTTTTCTGTTTCACCGAACTTTTCGAGCCTAAGCTTTTTGCGCAGTAAGTTTTATAGTTGCCTTTACAGTCGGCATTCCTTAATTTCAGGAAGAAATAACGAAATATTCAAATTATTTCGTATTTTCAATACATTTTGTATTGTTTTTGAGAAATAATTTGCAAATTTAAAGCACTAAATGAATGGCAACCCCTCCCCATTTTTGCCCCGAATCAGACCGTCAAAAATGAAAATATTATTGATTTTTAATACATTTTGTATTGTTTTTTAATAATTTTTTCATAAAAATTATCTTTTTTCAATACAATTTGCTATTTTTTGTACAGTAACGGGGAAGAAACGCTATGTCAATCATACAGATACAGTCCATTACGCTGAACAACTTCAAAAATGTGGTCCAAGGTTCTATCGAGTTCAAGAACCACGTTTTGGGTGTGTATGGTCAAAATGGTTCCGGCAAAACGGCGATTATAAACGCTCTTGAATTATTGCAAATTTTGGCCAGGGGTGAATCACTCCACCCCGCAATGGCCCACTACATCTTGCAAGGCCAAAATTCTTCTGAATGCACTTTTGTATTCAATGTCCTTGATGACGAAAAAATAGCCAAAACATTAAGTTATACATTTACGATAGAACGTCACCCAGAAAGCCGTCTGCAGGTTGTTGCCGAACAATTGGTCGAAAAGGTTACGAACAAAAAACAAGTTACTATCGTCAAGTACGAAAAAAACAATGAGTCACAATGGCTGACTCCGGCCGCCGACTGGAAAGCGATAACCTCCAATAAGGATTATGCCATCAAACTAGGTGTTCTTAAAGAACTCGCCGGCAAAGAATTGCGGTCGTTTATTTTCTCGAACGAATTTTCCAAAAATGTTCGAGAGTCACAACTTGTTGATATTGAAAGGATCAACACCATAGACCAACTAAAGCTTTATATCCAAAACAACATCTTCGTCGTTAGAAACAACGGAAACGGCCCTTACAATTTTGATGTTGCGTTGCCGGTAAACTTCAAGCATACTGAAAATCAGAATAGCATATACGGCAATATAATGCTGTCTCTCGGCAATCCGAATGTTTTGCCAATATCAATATTTGACATCATCAACAAGACATTCAACGAAATGAACATTGTCTTGCGGGAAATAGTTCCCGGATTGAAGATTGTTGTGCAAAATGAAGGCCCACAGCAGACTCCCGATGGTAAAGAAGGCGTCCGTTTCGAACTGCTTTCCCAAAGGGACGACAATCCCGCCATCCCCCTTTTGTTTGAATCCGAGGGCATCAAGAAGATTATCTCCATCCTGAGCCTGCTCATCTCGGTTTATAACAATCCCTCGACGTTCCTTGCCGTTGATGAACTGGATGCAGGCGTTTTCGAATTCCTGCTGGGAGAAATTCTCGAGATTATCGAGGAGAAGGCGAATGGCAAGCTGCTGTTCACATCGCACAACCTGCGCCCCCTAGAGATGATCAAGAAGGAATCCCTGATTTTCACGACGACGAACCCCGAGAATCGCTACACGCGGCTTTCCGGATTACAGACGAACAACAATCCGCGCAGCGTTTACTTGAGAAGCATCAGCCTCGGCGGACAGAAGGACCCCATTTACCAAGAAACCAACCATTTCAAGATTGCCAGAGCATTCAGAAAGGCGGGAAAAATCGTCAATGGGAAAAACTAAGAAAGTCATCTTGTTCATTGTCGA
>JAFZTG010000052.1 GCA_017618935.1 Bacteroidales bacterium
GCTCGACAATCAAGATGTAACTATGCAGTTGCACATCTCTTTGAGAACTTTACAGGAATTACGCTCCAAAGGGGTAATTCCTTATACCAAGTTAGGAAACAAGATTTATTATCGACGAGCCGACATCGATAGTCTTTTAACCTCAAACATCATCTATGGAAACAAATAGATTTTCATTCTTCAAATCTCCAATCAACAACACCCATCCGTATTCCGAAGTTACTCTTGTCGACATATACAATTACATCAAGGGCGATTCTGCTGCGCAGAACACCCAAAATTTGCGTAAAATCACCGACAAGAAACAGGCACAGAAATTCAAGTGTTGCAAATTCGATTATTGCACGTTCTCAGGCGTTTTCTCCGAACGAAAAGACAAACACCTTGTCGAACACTCAAATCTGCTCTGCATTGATTTTGATGGGCTGTATTCGTATGAATGTGCCACGACACGGAACGAACAAAACGCAATGTCCGTCGAGCTCCTTCGATACAAGTTGTTGCAAGACGAATACTTTGAAACAATGCTACTCTTTCGTAGTCCTTCCGGCAACGGCCTGAAATGGGTTATTCCCATCGAAGTTCGCGACACAAAATCCGCTTTCTACGCAAGCCATTTGGATTACTTTCAGGCAGTGGAAAAATATATTCGGCAAACCTACCGAATACAAATCGACGCATCTGGTAAAGATGTGTCACGAGCATGCTACCTACCACACGACCAATCCGTTTTTATAAATCCGCTTTTATTAGAACCATGAAAAGACCTTTCTACCCTCAACAATGGAAGAACGACGATATTCCCAACGCCATTGAAGAACTTACCTCTCGTATAGAACAGGCAGCCGTCGATATTGCACCGACTTATAACGAATGGCTGCAACTTGGATTTGCTTTGGTTGACGCACTTGGCGAAAATGGCCGACCGTTCTTTCAACGGTTAAGCCGTTTCTACCACAATTACACCGAAAAGGAAACCAACGAGCAGTATTCACGATGTCTTTCCTCAAATAGAGACGGAATCACCATCAGAACACTTTTCTTTCTCGCTAAAAAAGCGGGAATTAACATTCTTCTGTCGAGAACGCCAAAATTGCTAACCGACATTATTGGAATTATTGACAATTTTGGAGATTTACAGAAAAAAGAGACTCCCAAATCTTCAATATCTCCAAAATCTCCAATATTTTCCCCTATAACGATTAGCAAAGAAGAACCGATGCCGACGTTCTCAAACCTCATCAAAGAGAATCTTCCATATCTACTATCTCAGATTGTCGGCAAAGCCAAGTCCGACGAAGATGCCGACTTGCTCATTCTTGGTTCTATCACCGTCTTTTCTGCGTGTCTGCCAAACATCTATGGCGTGTACAACAAACGCGATGTATATCCAAATCTATTCGTTTTTATCACTGCACAGGCATCAGCAGGAAAAGGTCGTTTGTCGCTCTGTCGTAAGTTGGTCGAACCAATTCAAAAGCACTTGCGTGAAGCCAACAAAGCTGAATACGAGGACTATAAACGCAAACAGGCGGAATATGTCGCCAACCGAAAAAATCACGACTACGAACAGCCAGAAGAACCACCCTTGCGTACTTTGTTTATGCCTGCAAATAGTAGTGCCACATCGGTGTACAAGGTTCTCAACGACAACGACGGCGTTGGCCTAATGTTTGAAACCGAAGGCGACACGCTTGCCAATACGTTCAATTCCGATTTCGGAAATTTTTCCGACGGACTTCGCAAGGCGTTCCACCACGAGCCAATTTCCTACAATCGTCGCAAGGAAAACGAATTTGTGGAACTTGACAAACCTAAATTCTCCGTTCTTCTTTCTGGCACTCCACGCCAAATTACAAACCTCATCCCCGATGCGGAAAATGGGTTATTTAGTCGCTTTTTGTTCTATTACATGAACATTCGTATGGAATGGGACGATGTGTTTTCCGACGATGACGATTGCACCGACGACAGCTCTTTTGAGCTATTGGGACACAAATTTGAGGAATACTACAATTCCCTAAAGGCAATGAAGCCGATGCGTTTCTGTTTCACAGAACCTCAACGAAAGGAATTCAATGGCTTTTTTAATGATATTCAGCAGAACTATGCGTCAATTCTTGGTTTGGACATTCTTGGCTCCATCCGTCGTTTAGGAATCATCACGTTTCGTATTGCTATGATTTTATCAACGCTACGAATGTGCGACACTGGCAATTACTGTACTCCGATTGTTTGTTCCGATGCCGATTTCCGTTCGGCCATTACAATGGCAAAAATACTTCTACGGCACACCGAAAAAGTGTTCTGCTCGCTTCCTGGCAATAACAAGAAAGATGGCAGCCAAGATTGTTCTGCCCAGGAATCCACACAAATCAAACAGATTTTCTTAGATAATCTTCCTACAAACTTCGACCGAAAGCAGTTCCAAGAAATAGCCCAGTCGCTAAACATTCC
>JAFZTG010000053.1 GCA_017618935.1 Bacteroidales bacterium
ATCAAACGCCGAAGGCATAGAAACGGCGAAGCCACAGAACGGCGAAGCCCTCAACGAAGTTAACCTTTAGCTCGGCGTAAGCCAAACGCCGAAGGCATAGAAACGGGCATCGCCCACAGAAACCCAGAAACTTTGAAACGCCGAAGGCATAGAAACATCTTTTATTCGTACTTAATTGTTTTCGACAGTGGACTTGTGTTGCAGAATTTTTTGTATCTTCTTATGTTAAAATTATTATTCAAAATATTTCATTTTATGCATTGACTAATTGATTTGTTTTATATTTTTGCGATGTAAAAAAGTGCAAAATTCGGAACTGTACTTCCGATTTTCATAAAAAATTCGGAAGTGTACTTACCAATTTTTTAGGTTTATGTATAAATGAATTATCAAATCTTCAAATCATCGAACATTCAAACCATCACAAACAACATCAAACCATCTCAAACAACCATAAACCATTTCAAACCATCCCAAACAACCTAGAAACATCTTTTATTCGTACTTTTAAATTTGTGGAGGTCGTTGTGCGCAACGACACTACAAATCATCAAACAAATTCAAAACAACTTTTTTCAAATTACATTGCAGAAATAAAAACTTTCAGTAATTTTGCGAAAAAACATATATGTGCAGGACTATCCGTATATTAGGTAATGACAAGATGTGCGACAGCCTTTTCTTTCTTGCAACCGAATTGTCGAAAGAGAACGACAGTATAATCGTTTCTGAAACCACCGACGAATCCGAGGATTATACACCCGGAGAGATTGAGGATGCTTTTTTTGCAGGTTCGCGGATAGCAATGGCAGAAACTGTCGCCGATATTGTTGGATATAAATGCAAGTGATATGGAATATCATCAGAGAGATTTGGTCGAAGTGAATTTCCTAATGCCGGACGGCAAATTTAAACCCCATCTGTCCGTATTGATTTCCAACGACGAATTACAGGAAAATGATGACGGGACAATATATCTTGTCCTAATTACATCAAAAAGATACACCGACTATGTGTTTCCTATCACCGACGATATGTTTAGTTCATTCAAGTTCGACAAGGAAAGTTATATAGCGTGTCACATCATATCGGGATATAAGGCATCAAATATTGTCAGGAAATGCGGACGAATGAAACTTGAACCTTTCAACAGTATGGTTGACAAGGTGATAGAATCAATCTTTTAGACAAGTCGGCAGATTTCAAACAACATCAAACAAAACAGGCTAAGAGGCTTGAAGGCTAAAAGCCAACCGTCAAATCCATATCCATCTCGCCGTAAGCTCTTGCCTACGGCGTAGCAAAATCAAGGCTATGCCTTGCCATCCATTGTTGTCCTTGTTGTCCCAGTTGTCTTCAAATAAGAAAAAGACAACCTGAACAACTTTGACAACCTTAAATCTTACTAAACTATGTCAATTTTCAATTTGTGGATGTCTGTGAGCGCAACGACACTACAAATTAATTATCAAATCTTCACATCATCGAACATTCAAACCATCTCAAACACC
>JAFZTG010000054.1 GCA_017618935.1 Bacteroidales bacterium
CGTTTCTACGTGTACGATTGGAAAGAGTATCGGCTCTTCGGCAAAACGGAGAATATACAATTCCACATCGGTAGCGAGGAAACGTTGCCTAACGAGGTTGTTGAGGAGTTCAACAAGTTCATAAACGGATAACGAAAGTATCGGGGTGCGAAAGCGCCCCGAAATTTTTTTGCCCAGACCGAAATTTTATGTCGAAAAAACTTGACACGTAACCACAGCGGGCGGAGGCTGGCGAAATTTTTTCAAATTTTTTTACCAGAACTCTTGACATTTGCATTTCATTGTTGTATATTTGCTTAACAATTAAAACAAAAGGATATGGAAGCAAGAATCACTTATCGGAGCGAGATAATCGTCAATGGCGAAAACCTCGCTGAAATCAAACGAAAGTTTGAAAGCACAAACCTGACCTCAAAAGAGGGAGACAGCGACTTCGTTGAGTTGGTGTCGGTAGAGGACAACGATACATTCACAGACCTTATGGGGGAATGGGACAATTTGTACTAACATTAAAAACACTACTACTATGGGAACTGCAAATTTTTGTCATTATGACGCACACAACTATCATATCGTCAATTTTGATATTGACGATTATAAAAAGGACTATCCCGAATATGCTGACTATGAGGACGTTCTTTGCGATATGATTAACTCGGACTATGACGAACAAATGGAGTACGTTGAGAATGAGTTGAAACGTATTGTCGGAGAGGGTGTGTTCAAAAAGTGCGAGTACTACAAGGCGAATGAAACCCCTATTGACTTCAATAGAAGTTATGGTGCGTACTATATGGGTAGTATATGCAAACGCATTACCGACAACTATGAGGTACGCATACATTGTATTGCGACTTCGGGGTATTATTCGGGTATGAACTTCGACTATGTAATTGAAATTCAGCACGAATACAAGGACGGAAACTATTACGAGAGCGAGAACTTGTTGAGCGAGGACTTTGAACTCGTAAAGAATAAGAACGTGCTGAAACGTGCCTATGCTCTCGGGAAGAAGATTGAGAAACACGTTTACGAAAAATCTTCGGAGAAATACGTTTGCGGTGGACATTTCAGCAACGGAGAAGCAATTTACTGCAAGGTAAAATAATTTGAATTTTTTCGGGAAAGTCTTGACTTTCCCGAATTTATGTTGTATATTTGCAATGTAAACAATAAACATTATTAACAATAATTAAAACATTAAAGACTATGGGAGAGAGCAATATAAACATAAAGTTTCTGCGGTATAATCCGTTTGACACGTATGACCCGATTGGTAGAATTGATAAAAGACAACTTGTGCTTGACTTCATAAGATGGTCGTTGCGTGGAAACATAAGCACCGATGTAATTAGGGAAAGCGACAAGTCAAGAACTACACTTTACCAATGTTCAAAGAGTAAGTTGGGCGAAATAATATCGGACTATGATGTCTATTATGACGATTTCCGAATGCAGTTCAAATTTGAACACAACGAAGAAGATTATAACTTCATAAAATACACGTTGATTGAAATCGTTAAGCAATGGTGTGAGGGTGGACTATTCTATTTTGTTGTTGAAGATTAAGTTAGTGGTTTTAATTGTTGGGTCGGGGTTGCGGAATGCGACCCCGATTTTTTTGCATAATCCACAAAAATAATGTCCCGAAAACTTGACACGATTCTCCTTGGTTCCGCTGGACTGCCAGTCGTCGGATAACGTAACTTTCTGATTATC
>JAFZTG010000055.1 GCA_017618935.1 Bacteroidales bacterium
ATATCCGCGACAGACGTTTGTGGCGAGGAAACCGCAATGAGCGAATATCACACGACAATGCACATAGCAAAGGTTGCCGGTGCCGACACCGAGGAAAACAAGAACCAGACGAACTTGATATGGAACGCATACGAAGGTATTGACTACGAGTCGTTTATCGTGATGTGCAAACATAAGGAAAACGGCAAAATCCTTGTCGACACCTTGGCTACACTTTCGGCAAACTTCACGTCGTACACCGTCGATACGGCACTCAACAACGTGATTTCTTATTACGTGGGTGTGAAACTGCCAGAGGTAATCAATCCGAAAACACAGTTTTTGAAGGCAGAATCGGGCCCATTCTCGTTGGCAATTTCTAACATTGCTGAGGTTGAAAATGTAGATGACAATGTCTCAATACGAGATGCAGTTTTTTCTAATGTTGAGGTATATTCCGTAGGTCATACGATTTATGTGAGAAATGCGGGAGAATTAGAAACCACAATCTTTGACATCAATGGTCATAAACTTGCGAACTCGCAAAAACAAGATAATATCGAGGTTTCAGTCAAACTCGATGGCGTGTATGTTGTGAAAGTGGGCGATGAACTGTTCAAGGTGGTAGTGAAATAAATAAAAAGTAAATTCCTTCCATAAATTTATAGGGTTTCCTAAAAAATAATTGTCTTTTTTAGGAAACCTTTTTGTATTTTTCTGTGTCTTTTATTTGAAAAATACTATCTTTACAAACTTATAATTTGGAAGGTATGAAGTCTTTAAAACATTTTTAAATAGGGTAGTGCTTACATTGGGCATTTTGTTCCCTATGATAGCTACGGCGGCAGCTCCGACGTGGACACGCACGAATTATACAAGTTCAACTGCGTTCATTGGTATCGTGAAAATCAACGATTATAATCCTTCGTTCCCAATTACGGTGGAAGAAGGTGATTATATCGGTGCGTTTGTCGGCGAAGAATGTAGAATGATAGCAAAAGTTTTTGCATATGATGGCAAATTATATGTTTCTTCGGTGATTCAAGGTGGCGATATGTCCGATATGACTGGCTTGACGAGCGAACCCGAAGAAGTTGAATTTAAGGTTTGGGATAATTCTGCAAGTCAGTTAGTTTCGGCACAAGTGTATGGAACGTTGTTCACCGAATCTGCTGGCGAAATTTTCGATTATGAAATTGGAAAGCCAAACACTGACAGTAAACTTGAGTCGTTGTCGGTTACAGATTATACATTAGACCCTGCCTTTTCTGCTTCAACAACGGAATATCAAATTTCTGTTCCTTTTGGCACGGCGTTGCCGGCAAGTTCGGCTTATACAGCCGTTGTGGCGGATTCTCGTGCAAATGCAACAGTTGTTGCGGCAACGGAATTTGGCTCTGACAATACGGCAACAACAACAATCACCGTAACGGCAGAGGATAACACCACGACCGTTTATACGATTACGTTTGTTCAAGAGCCATGTACTGCTGAGGTTCCAACAACTTCCGAAGTCAAGGATGCAGCATATTGCGTTGGTAGCACAAATATGTATCTTACAGCAATGTTCGGTAATAAATCGCACAAGGCTGTTTGGTATGATGTTCAAACTGACGGTGAAGCTTTGTTTACGGGAAATGAGTTCAACCCAGGAAAGACATATGGGGGCATTTATACGTACTATGTAGCAAGAAACGATGGAACGTGCGAAAGTGCTGAACGTTTACAGGTCACTCTAACTATAAACGATAATCCTTTCCCAATGATAAAATGTTTGGATAATGAGTATTGTGCTAACGCTGATGCTGTCACGTTAGAAGCAACGCAACCGTATGTTTCAGTTGTATTTACGGTAAATGGAAAAACAGCAACGGAGTTTAATCCTGCAACAGCAAATGCTGGTGAAAACACTATCGTTTGTCAGGTAATGGATGAAAATAGTTGTAGAGGTGATGCTTC
>JAFZTG010000056.1 GCA_017618935.1 Bacteroidales bacterium
CCTCTGTGGGACAGGACAAGAATATGCAGGAATCATTGACCATGGGGCAAAATTGATGTTTGCCTACGGCGAAGCAACTGTACCAAAAGTTACAATCACTATCAGAAAATCCTACGGTGGTTCGCATATCGTAATGAGTTGCAAACAGTTGCGTGGTGACATGAACTACGCATGGCCGAATGCTGAAATCGCCGTAATGGGTGCGGCCGGTGCTATCGGAATCCTGCAAGGAAAAGCAATGAAAGCCATAGAGGACGATGAAGAACGCAAGAAATTCAAGGAAGAGAAAATCGCCGAATACGAAGACAAATTCGCAAGTCCGTATCAAGCGGCAGAACGAGGATATATCGACGATGTAATTCTTCCTCACGACACTCGTTTCAGAATCATTCGTGCATTTGAGATGCTCAAGACAAAACGATTGACAAATCCAATGAAAAAACACTCTAACATTCCTCTATAATTATGGAAAAGAATGTAAAAAACATATCGATTCGGAACATCAGCGGCAATGCGACAGACGAAGAACTGACTGTTATTATCGCCGCACTGAATCTCTATTATCACGGAGGATACGAAGAAAAGAAACTCACTATCAAAAACGATTCGTCAAACTGGAATTCCAAGATTTTTGGAATGAATCAATTAACGAAATGACATGAAGAAATTTAAATTCAACATAGAGGGAAAGGCATACGAAGTTACCATAAACAAGGCACAAAACGGTGTGGTTGATATGAATGTGAACGACAAAAATTTTGTTGTCGAAATCGAAAAGGAAAAACCTGTCGTGACGCCACCCGCCCCGGCTCCTCGTCCACAACTAATTGAGCCAAAACCAACGGTAACGCACAAAGTTCCTACTGAAAATCAGCCACTTACCATAATGAAAATTTATGTGGCAACAGGACAAACAGTGAAAAAAGGCGACAAACTTTTCACGATGATTTCTGACGGAAAGGAATGCGACATCACAGCCGACAAAGACGGTCAAGTTGAAAGAATCAATGTAGTTGTGGGACAAAACATTCCAAGCGAAGGCGCTTCGATTGAATTGAAAAATTGCGGACAGTCAACAACAAGTCAGAATTTCTCAACCGAAAATGCGACACTTGCCCCTCTTCCGGGGACAATCGTGCAAATCGTGCTACCCGAAGGAAGCCCCGTAAAGGCTGGCGACTTGGTTTTGACAATGGATTCCATGAAAATGGTGAACAACGTGCTTGCAGAAAAATCAGGCATCATAAAACACATGATTGTACAAGAACGACAAGCCGTTTTGGAAGGCGACCCGTTGTTTATTATTGAATAAGTGAACAAGATTTCTAAAAAAAAGTATATTTGCATATATGAGAAAAAGCAAAAAAATACAAAACGTACTGATAGCGACACTTATCGCATTAGTCAGTTTATCGGCGTGTTCGCACGACGAGAAAGAAAAACTCATCGTAACTCGCCAAGATTCAACATCGTATAGTCTGGGCGTCACATTCGCAAAAAAGATTCCTCAAAATTTGAAAGACAACAACATCGAAACGGTCGATTTCGAGTATTTTCTTCAAGGAATCGTGGATTACTTTGACAAAGAAACGTCTGTAAAACTGACTGACCAAGAAATTGACAGAATCGTCAATACGATTATTGGCAAACAAGTTCAGGAAAAACAAGAAAAATTCGTAGAACAAAACAAGCCAAACATAGAAAAAGGCAAGACATTCCTTGAGAAAAACAAAGAAAATAGCAACGTAATCGAGTTGAAAGACGGGCTTCAATATCGTATTCTTGATATGGGATGGGGAAAAATGTCGCCAATCAAAACCGACAACATTCTCATTTCTTTCAAGGTTTACAACACGAAATACGAATTGATTTACGACAGTCAGAAAAAATCCGAACAGACAAAAATCTATTTGGGTTCGGCTATTCCCGCCTTACAAGAAGTTTTGCCAAAAATCAAGACTGGCGGTAGCGTGAGAATTTTCACCTCGCACGAATATGCGTATGGCTCAACCGTTTACGAGCAAGATTTGGTAAAGCCATACGAAACGTTGATTTTCGATGTCACATTAAATAAAATCATTCTCAGTGCAGAACGTTTGGCTGAATGGAACAAATTAGTTGAACAAGAACAAAATCAGAATCAAAACAATCAATAAAAATAAATAACAAAATGAAATTAGGTATTAAAGTATTGGGAATCGTTGCCCTTACGGCAAGTTTATGTTCCTGTGGAAACAAAGACAATGTGAAACTTGAGACACTTGAAGATAGTGCAAATTTCTGTTTGGGATACCAAACAGCGGCAATGTGGGCACAACGAGGTATAGATTCTCTCAACAACGACGCATTTATCGCTGGTTTCAAGGCATTCGACATTGACGACGAGAAAATGCCACTTGAATTAGATCAAGAACTCTATTCAGACTTGATGCAACGCTATTCGGCAATTTTGGAAGAACGCCAACTGGCAAAAATGAAAGCCGAATTTGCACCAAACATCGAAGCTGGCGAAAAATTCTTAGCTGAAAACAAGGAAAAAGCTGGCGTAATCACTACGGCAAGCGGTCTTCAATATGAAATCATCAAAGAAGGAACTGGTGCAAAACCAGCACTTTTCGATACAATTGTTGTTCATTACAATGGTACATTGCTTGACGGAACAGTATTTGACAGTTCAATCGGAAACGAGCCCGTTTCGTTGCCGTTAATCCCTGGAGGATTGATACAAGGCTGGATAGAAGCATTCCCATTGTTTGCAGAAGGAACAAAAGCAAAATTGTACATTCCTTACGATTTGGCATACGGAGAATATGGTTCTCGTGAAATTCAGCCATACTCTACATTGATTTTCGACGTTGAGTTGATTAAGGTGAAAAAGGGTAATCCTGACGCAGCAATGATGAAGTACAACCAACCAATGCAATAGTATTTTTTATCAATACACTCAAAAGTTCGTCTGTTCTCACATTCGAACTTTTTTTATAAAATGATCTCTATGAAACGAGTATTAGTTACAGGCGGTGCAGGATTTATTGGTTCACATTTATGTGAGCGATTGCTGAATGACGGCAACGACGTTATTTGCTTGGACAACTATTTTACAGGTAGCAAAAAAAATATTGTTCACTTGTTGAACAATCCCTATTTTGAATTAGTCCGCCACGACGTAACAACGCCATATTATGCCGAAGTTGACCAGATTTTCAACTTGGCTTGTCCCGCCTCTCCTATTCATTATCAATACAATCCCATTAAGACCATAAAAACGTCGGTGATGGGTGCAATCAATATGTTGGGATTGGCGAAACGTATTCACGCCACAGTGTTGCAAGCATCGACAAGCGAAGTCTATGGCGACCCGCAAGTTCACCCGCAAACGGAATCGTATTGGGGACACGTGAATCCTATCGGCATCCGTTCGTGCTACGATGAGGGAAAACGCTGTGCAGAAACATTGTTTATGGATTATCATCACCAAAATAATGTAAACATCAAAATCATCAGAATCTTTAATACGTATGGGCCACGAATGCACCCGAACGATGGTCGTGTCGTGTCGAATTTCATTGTACAGGCATTGCAAGACAAACCAATAACGATTTATGGCGACGGCTCGCAAACTCGTAGTTTCCAATACGTTGACGATTTGATTGAAGGAATGGTGCGAATGATGAACACCGACGAATCGTTTGTCGGCCCAGTGAACATTGGTAATCCTGGCGAATTCACCATTTTGGAATTGGCTCAAAAAGTGATTGCCTTGACACATTCCAAATCGGAAATCATTTTTATGCCTTTGCCACAAGACGATCCTTTGCAACGCAAGCCCAACATTGAGTTGGCAAAAGAAAAACTCAACGGCTGGGAGCCAAAGATAAACCTTGAACAAGGCCTTATAAAAACAATTGATTACTTTAAAACTATTCTCTAATGAAAGGAATAATTCTTGCCGGCGGTTCCGGAACACGTTTGTATCCCATCACAAAAAGTATCTCGAAACAATTGGTTCCGATTTACAACAAACCGATGATTTACTATCCATTGTCGGTTTTGATGCTTGCAAATATCCGTGATATTCTCATTATTACGACTCCCGAAGACCAGTCAATGTTCAAACGTCTCTTGGGTGACGGAAAGCAATGGGGCATCAATTTGCAATATGCCATACAACCCTCTCCCGACGGACTTGCACAAGCATTCCTCATTGGTGAGGATTTTATCGGAAACGACTCGTGTTGCCTGATTCTTGGCGATAACATTTTCTTCGGTCACGATTTCGGAAAAACCTTGAGCCAAGTTTCTACCATACAAAAAGGCGCAACGGTGTTCGGTTACTACGTGAACGACCCAGAACGCTACGGTGTGGTTGAATTTGACGAAAACCGCAAAGTGCTCTCTCTTGAAGAAAAACCTAAAAATCCAAAATCAAATTATGCCGTAACAGGACTTTATTTCTACGACAATACCGTCGTTGCCAAAGCAAAAAGTCTGAAACCGTCGGCTCGTGGAGAATTGGAAATCACCGACTTAAATAAATTGTATCTTGCAGAACAAACATTGGATGTAAAACTCCTTGGTCGTGGAATCGCATGGCTGGACACAGGGACACACGACAGTCTGCTGGAAGCGTCGAACTACGTTTCTGCCATAGAAAACCGTCAGGGACTTATGGTTGCCTGCATTGAGGAAATCGCATTTTCAAAGAATTATATATCAAAAGAACAACTGCTTGAATTGGCAGAACCATTGAAAAAGAACGAATACGGACAATATCTTATAAAAATTGCCAATCATAAAATTTTAGACTAATGGAAGCAATAAAAACAGACATTGAAGGCGTTTATATTATTGAGCCAAAAGTATTTAAGGATCAACGTGGCTACTTTTTCGAGAGCTACAATAAATTATCGTTGGAATCATTAGGGATTGATTATACGTTTGTTCAAGATAATCAATCGAAATCTTCGTACGGCGTGATTCGTGGCTTGCATTTTCAAAAACCGCCTCACGCTCAAACGAAATTATTGCGTGTTGTCGAGGGAAAAATCATCGACGTTGCCGTTGATATTCGCAAAGGTTCTCCTACTTACGGGAAACATGTTGCCGTGGAATTGAGCGCAGAAAATTTCAAGCAATTGTTAATTCCTGCTGGCTTTGCCCACGGTTTCTCCGTTTTGAGCGAAACCGCAATCGTACAATACAAATGTACCGACTATTACCACCCAGAAACAGAAGGTGGCATTATGTTCAACGACTCCGACATTGACATTGATTGGGGTATTCCTCTTGACGAAGCGGTCGTTTCGGATAAAGACTTGAAACATCCTTCATTTGCTGAATTTGACTCACCTTTTTCAATCTAACTATGACACAAATTCTTGTTACAGGAAGCAACGGACAATTAGGAAACGAAATGCGTGAACTGGCAAAAAATTCACCGTTTCAGTTCACATTCACCGACGTTGCCGAATTAGACATAACAAACATTCAAGCGATAGACGAACTTTTTCAACAGAACAAATTCTCCTTCGTGATAAATTGTGCGGCATACACCAATGTGAACAAAGCAGAGGAAGAAGAAGACATTGCATTGAAAATCAACGCAAAAGCGCCTGAAAATCTGGCAAAAATAAGTGCAAAATATCATTGCAAATTCATTCACGTTTCCACCGACTACGTGTTCGACGGAACCAATTGCCAACCTTACGAAGAATCTCAACCCGTTTGCCCGCAATCGGCATACGGACGCACAAAATTGGAAGGTGAAAAACTTGCCATGGCAGCAAATCCAGAGACAATCATTATTAGAACAGCGTGGCTCTACTCTACCTTTGGCAACAACTTTGTAAAAACAATGATAAAATTGGGAACCGAACGCGACGAACTTTCTGTCGTATTCGACCAGATTGGCTCGCCTACCTATGCAGGCGACTTGGCGAAGGCAATTTACACTATCATTGAAAAAGTTGAATCAAACGAAAAACAATTCGTTGCAGGAATCTATCATTTTTCAAACGAAGGTGTTTGCAGTTGGTACGATTTCACCAAAGAAATTCACGCATTGGCAGGAATACAATGTTCGGTGAAACCAATCGAGACAAAGGATTTCCCAAGTCCGGCAAAACGACCATTTTACAGCGTGCTGAACAAGAAAAAAATAAAAGAAACCTACGGAGTTGTTGTTCCTTACTGGAAAGATAGTTTGGCGTACTGCATACAAAAATTACAAGCAAAATGAGACTTATCATTTTCATATTCGGCACACTACTGCTATTCTCCTGTTCCAAGGAAATCTCCGATGGACCATACATCTATTTTTCCAACGAAGCATCCATACCCGATACAATCTCGCAATCCGATGTCATTACTTTCGAGATAACTGCCATAGGCCAAAGCAACAAAGTAACTCGGGCACAAGTTTTCGTAAACACGACGGAATACTTTGACACGACATTTGCGGCAACCGATTCCATTACATTCAATTGGATAAGCGACTTTTCGGGGAAACTTCGTACGCAAAATGTTATGATTCAAGCCATTGACGAGAGCGAGATGATTGGAACCCAAACGAAAAAAATCTACATAGAGTGAAATTCCGTTTTCAAATATTTTGCCTCTTGTTCATTCTTTTAGGCTTTTCTGCGTGCAACGACAAGCCCAAGCGACCTATCACCGCCGAAGATATACGAAGATATGAGGAACGAAATATTGAAATCAATAGAGAAATTGTAAAACGCAAACAAGACACGATACAACAATATATCAAAGATAACAACCTATCTATGAAAACAAGCGGTTCAGGTCTTTGGTACGACATTGTTCCAAGTGGCGACACCACTCCTATTCGCACGGGTGATATTGTTCGCATTGCCTACAACGTGTCGCTACTCAACGGAAAATATTGTTACTCCTCGGATTCCAGCGGTTTGAAAGATTTTAAGGTTGGTCAAGGCGGTGTGGAATCTGGTCTTGAAGAAGCAATTCTTTTGATGCACAAAGGCGATACGGCAAATTTGCTCATTCCCCCACACTTGGCTCACGGACTTTTAGGCGACCAAAACAAGATTCCCTCGCTTGCTATTCTACATTATACCGTTGTCGTAAAAGAGCATTTCTCAAATCAGAAATAAATCTCAAAAACAACAAAATCAAATTGCATAATTCCTTGCCCCGAAAATAGAACTGCCGATACGAACTATCGTGCTGCCCTCTTCTATCGCAATCTGGTAGTCGCCCGACATTCCCATGGAAATTTCCTTGAAAGTGTCAGACGGGAAATATTTTGCATGCAAAATGTCGAAAATCGACTTCAAATGACGAAACTCTTTACGTACTTGTTCGGTGTTGTCGGTGAAACTTGCCATTCCCATAACACCATGAATTTCAATATTCTGCAATTCCTTAAACTCGGGCTTTGTAATAAATTCCTCCGCTTCTTCCAACGACAGGCCAAACTTGGTTTCCTCGGTTGCTATGTGGAATTGTAACAAACAAGGAATCACACGATTACATTTTTTCGCCTCTTTGTTAATCGTTTCCAACAAATTGAGAGAATCAACACTATGAATGAGCGACACGAACGGCGCAATATATTTCACCTTGTTCGTCTGCAAATGCCCTATCATGTGCCAACGAATGTCCTTGGGCAAATGCTCGTACTTACCGACCATTTCCTGGGCTTTGTTTTCACCAAAACTACGGCAACCGAACTCGTATGCCTCCATAATATCGCTTTCGGGCTTCGTCTTTGAAACCGCAAGCAACAGCACCCCGTCGGGAATTGTCTGCTGTATCTTCTGTAAATTTTCTCGTATCATAGTATCACAAAAATACATTTTTAATGCTATTGATATTCTCACAAACGTATATTTTCTTAAAAATTCGCTTTTATACGTAGATGCTCGTTTTTTCTGTTTTTCATAAAAAAATCTATTTTTGCGACAAAATAAATAAACAGTGTCACTGTACCCGAAAAATATAGAGCATAAAATTGGTTTCGACGAAATCAGGCAGTTCATTTCCGACAAATGTTGTTGCGATTTGGGAAAACAAAAAATCAACAACATGGCATTCTTGACCGACGCCGACGAAATTGAGGCATCGTTACACCAAACAATGGAGATGACGGAAATAATCAGGACTAACGATGATTTTCCAACACCTTCATTTGCAACGGTTTACGATGCAATTACACGCATTCGTCCCGAAGGGACATATCTAACTGCAAATGAACTGCATACACTCCGAAAATCCATTGTCGAAATACAAAGCGTGCTCCTCTTTTTCAATAAACAAAAGGAAAAATATCCCTCTCTCGCCGAACTTGCCGAGCCAGTTGTGATTACAACGGAAATCTGCAAAACCATCGATTCCGTGATTAGCCCAAACGGCACGCTCAAAGACAACGCTTCACCAAAACTTGTGGAAATCAGACATGAAATTGCACAGAAACGACGGACAATAAACAAAATCATGTCTCAAAAATTGGCAATTGCACGACAGGAAGGATGGATTGACCAGGATACGGAACTTTCCATTCGCGATGGTCGTTTGGTGCTTCCGCTCAACACGACGTACAAGCGAAAAATACAAGGAATCGTTCACGACGAGTCAGCCACGGGAAAAACTTCGTTCGTGGAACCCGTCGAGGCATTTGAGACGAACAACGCAATTGCGAATTTAGAGTTTGAAGAACAGAAAGAGATTATTCGCATTTTGCGTGAAATAACTGACAAGCTACGTCCCTACTTGCCAGACATAGATTTGGCATACGATTTTCTTGGTGCAATTGACGCTATTCGTGCAAAAGCAAAATTTTCAATAGAAATTGACGGCGAAATGCCCACAATTTCGATTCATCAACAAGAAATTTCGCTCATTCGCGCAAGACATCCGCTCCTTCTTTTGGCATTCAAAAAAAGCGGAAAAGAAATCATTCCGTTGCACATTGTGCTGAACAAATCGCAACGAATCATAGTGATTTCCGGTCCGAATGCGGGAGGAAAATCGGTGTGTATGAAGACGGTGCTCCTGCTCCAATATATGTTTCAATGCGGACTGCCAATTCCAGCCGACAGCCAGAGCAAAATGAGCATTTTCAACAATCTGCTCATTGACATCGGTGACGAGCAATCCATTGAAAATGACCTCAGTACCTACTCGTCGCACTTACTTAACATGAAGATTTTCCTTGAACGAGCCAACAACAAGACGCTGTTGGCGATAGATGAGTTCGGCACCGGCACGGAACCAATTCTTGGCGGCGCGATAGCCGAAAGCGTGCTGGAAACGCTCAATGCCAAAGGTACATACGGCATCATCACCACACATTATAGCAACTTGAAACATGCCGCCACGGCTTTGCCAGGAATCATAAACGGAGCCATGCTGTTCGACATGGATAATATGAAACCACTCTACAAACTGCGCATGGGATCGGCAGGAAACTCGTTCGCCTTTGAAATCGCACAATCTATCGGCCTCCCCCAATACACACTCGACAAGGCAAAATCAAAAATCAAGCAAGAACATATTGACTTCGACGAAAACTTGAAAAAACTTGAAATCGAGAAACAATATGTGTATAAAAAGAAAGAAGAGCTGAAAAAACAAGAACAACAATTAGAAACAATAAGAGAAGACTACCACTTCAAGTTAAAAAAAATTAACGAGAAACGGCAAGAAATCATAGAAAACACCGAACGAGAAATCAATGCAGTGCTCGACTCCGCAAACAAACAGATAGAGCAAACCGTGCGCATAATAAAAGAAGCACAAGCCGAACGCGAAACGACCAAGCAAGCCCGATTGGAAATGCAACATTTTGTTGAAAAAACAAAACAGAAAACGGCACAAATTAAAAACGCAAATAATTTGCAAAGTACTCATAAGCAACAAAATAGCAAAGATATTACCATTGGTAGTTTTGTAAAAATCAAAGGTCAATCAACCGTGGGCGAAGTGCTCGAAATACAAGGTAGCCAAGCATTGGTTGTTTTCGGAAACCTTAAGATGACGGTAAAAACCACCACGCTGGAGCCTGCCACAAAGCCCAAAACGGAACACAAGCCCGTTATTGTCGCCACCACAGTTAAAAACATTTCGGAAAAACGCAAAACGTTTGTCCCCCACCTCGACGTTCGCGGCATGCGAGGCGACGAGGCGATGTACGAGATAAAAGATTTTGTAGAAACGGCCAACATGCTCCAAGTGAAACATTTGGAGATTTTACACGGCAAAGGCTACGGCATTTTGCGAAAACTGATTCGCGACTATCTCAACACGGTGGATTTTGTGGAATCGTGCAACGACGCCCCCGTAGAAATGGGTGGTGACGGGATTAGCATTGTCACGCTACGCTAATATTTGCCACGTTTCTTTTTACCCAAAGACACCTCAAAATTTTTGTTTTTATTAGGTTGATAAATTAGTTTTATTTTTAACAACGAAACTATTTTTTTTGTACCTTTGCCAACGAAAAAAATATAAACTTTAATAATTATAAAATCATGGCGGATAAAAAATTTCTAACGTGTGATGGTAACACAGCTGCGGCTCACATAGCCTATATGTTTACCGAGGTTGCTGCTATCTATCCTATCACACCGTCATCTCCTATGGCTGAAAATGTTGACGAATGGGCAGCACAAGGCCGTAAGAACATGTTCGGTGAAACAGTTTTGGTTCAAGAAATGCAGTCTGAAGGTGGTGCTGCTGGTACAGTACACGGATCATTGCAGGCTGGTGCGTTGACAACTACGTTCACGGCTTCACAAGGTTTGCTCCTTATGATTCCTAACATGTACAAGATTGCGGGTGAATTGCTTCCTTGCGTATTCCACGTTTCGGCACGTACACTTGCTTCACATGCACTTTGTATCTTTGGTGACCATCAAGACGTTTTGGCTTGCCGCCAGACAGGTTTCGCAATGTTGGCTGAAGGTTCTGTACAAGAAGTTATGGACTTGGCTGGTGTAGCTCACTTGGCTACTATCAAGAGCCGCGTTCCATTCTTGAACTTCTTCGACGGATTCCGCACGTCTCACGAATATCAGAAAGTTGAAGTTGTTAACCAAGAAGACTTGGTTCCTCTTGTTGACCAAGAAGCTCTTAAAGAATTCAGAAACAGAGCTCTTTCTCCAGAACACCCAGAAATGCGTGGTATGGCTGAAAACCCTGATGTATTCTTCGCTCACCGCGAATCTTGTAACCCATATTACAACGCTGTGGCAGACATCGTTTCTGACTATATGGACAAAATCAGCGCCATTACAGGCCGCAAATACCGTCCATTCGACTACTACGGTGCTAAAGATGCTGAAAACATCATCATCGCAATGGGTTCAGTAACAGAATGTATCAAAGAAGTTGTTGACTTTGAAAACGCTAAGGGTAAGAAAGTTGGTTTGATTTCTGTTCACTTGTATCGTCCATTCTCATTGAAATACTTGAAGGAAGCTATCCCTGCTTCTGCAAAACGTATCTGCGTTCTTGACAGAACAAAAGAACCGGGAGCAAACAGCGAACCTCTATATCTTGACGTTGTTGACGCATTGTCGGAACTTGGAATGTTGTCGAAACTTCAAGTTGTTGGCGGCCGTTACGGTCTTGGTTCAAACGACACTACTCCGGCTCAAATCATTGCAGTTTATGAAAATCTTGCAATGGCTCAACCAAAGAACCACTTCACTCTTGGTATCAACGATGATGTTACGTTCACATCGCTTCCAGTTGGTGAAGAAGTTTCTGTGGCTCCTGCCGGAATGTTCCAAGCTAAATTCTATGGTCTTGGTGCAGACGGTACCGTTGGTGCTAACAAAAACTCAGTAAAAATCATCGGTGAAACAACAAATAAATATTGTCAGGCATATTTCTCTTACGATTCTAAGAAATCGGGAGGTTTCACTTGCTCTCACCTTCGTTTCGGTGACGAACCAATCCGTTCTACGTATTTGGTAACGACACCTAACTTCGTGGCTTGTCACCAACAAGCATATTTAAATATGTATGACGTGACACGTGGTTTGCAAAAAGGTGGCTTGTTCCTTTTGAACACAATCTGGGACGGTGAAGAATTGGCTCACAACATTCCTAACAAAGTAAAAGCTTACTTTGCAAAGAACGACATCAAAGTTTACTACATCAACGCAACGAAAATTGCACAAGAAATTGGTTTAGGAAACAGAACGAACACAATCCTTCAATCAGCATTCTTCCGTATCACAGGCGTTATTCCTGTTGACAAGGCAGTTGACGAAATGAAACATTTCGCATTGAAATCATACGGAAAGAAAGGTGAAGACGTTGTAAACATGAACTACGCGGCTATCGACCGTGGGGGCGAATACAAAGAATTGACTGTTGACAAAGCATGGGCTACTCTTGCTGAGCAACCAAAAGTTTATTCTGACGGTGACGACTTCATCAACAAAGTTGTTCGTCCAATCAACGCACAAGACGGTGACTTGTTGCCAGTATCTTCATTCAAGGGGATTGAAGACGGTACTTGGGCTGCAGGAACTGCTAAATTTGAAAAACGTGGTGTTGGCGCATTCGTTCCAGTTTGGAACGCTGACAACTGTATCCAATGTAACAAATGTGCATACGTCTGCCCTCACGCTTGTATCCGTCCGTTCGTTATGACAGCGGAAGAAAAAGCCGGATTCAACGGTCAGACTATCGAAATGAAGGCTCCTGCAACAATGAAGGGAATGTTCTTCACTATGCAAGTTGGCGTTAAAGACTGTCTTGCTTGCGGTAACTGTGCTGACGTTTGTCCTGGCAATCCAAAGACTGGCAAAGCGCTTACAATGGTTGCTTACGACGACAATTCAGAATCTGCAGCTAAGGAAGCAGCAAACTGGACATACTGCGTTGAAAAAGTTACATCAAAACAAGATTTGGTTGACATCACTGCAAATGTTAAGAATTCACAATTCGCTCAACCATTATTCGAGTTCTCTGGAGCTTGCGCTGGTTGCGGTGAAACACCTTACGTAAAATTGATTTCTCAATTGTTCGGTGACCGTGAAATCGTAGCAAACGCAACTGGATGTTCTTCTATCTACTCTGGTTCTGTTCCTTCTACTCCATACACGAAGAATGCAAAAGGTCAAGGTCCGGCTTGGGCCAACTCATTGTTCGAGGACTTCTGCGAATTCGGTTTGGGTATGCACATTGCCAACAAGAAAATGCGTGCTCGCATCAAAACATTGTTCGAAGGTGCAATTGCAAACGAAAAGACTCCTGCTGAATTCAAACAAGCAGCACAAGAATGGATTGACGGTATGGACGATGCAGCAGCTTCAAAAGCAGCAGCAGCAAAATTGAATCCAATGATTGAAAAAGCAGCTGCAGACGGATGCTCTACATGCGGTCAGTTAAAAGAATTGAGCCACTATTTGGTAAAACGTTCACAATGGATTATCGGTGGTGATGGTGCTTCTTACGATATTGGTTACGGAGGTCTTGACCACGTAATCGCATCGGGCGAAGACGTTAACATTCTTGTAATCGATACTGAGGTTTACTCTAACACTGGTGGCCAGGCATCAAAAGCTACTCCACTTGGCGCTATCGCTAAATTTGCCGCTGCTGGTAAGAGAGTTCGCAAGAAAGACATTGGTATGATTGCAACAACATACGGTTACGTATATGTAGCACAAATCGCCATGGGTGCCGACCAAGCACAATGTTTGAAGGCAATCCGCGAAGCTGAGGCTTATCACGGACCATCAATCATCATTGCATACGCTCCATGTATCAACCACGGTTTGAAGAAAGGTATGGGCAAATCACAAGCAGAAGAAGCTGCAGCAGTTGCATGCGGTTACTGGCACTTGTGGCGCTTCAACCCAGAATTGGAAGCCGAAGGCAAGAATCCATTCACACTCGACAGCAAAGAACCTGCTTGGGAAGGTTTCCAAGATTTCTTGAAAGGCGAAGTTCGTTATGCTTCAGTAATGAAACAATTCCCGAACGAAGCACAAGAATTGTTCAACGCAGCCGAAGACATGGCTAAGAAACGCTATGCTTCTTACGTGAGAATGAGCAAGTTGGAATACTAATACATTGTTTCCATAAATACGAAAAAAGACTGTCAGAAATGGCAGTCTTTTTTTTACAATATGTTAAAAATCATATGCAAAAAGACATTCTTAATTATCGTTTACCCCATAATTTTGAATGCTTGTCTAACATGTTAATACTATGAAAATTCTTTCTGCAATACAAATGCACAGCACTGACGCTCATACAATTGAGAAAGAACCAATAGCGTCAATCGATTTAATGGAACGTGCGGCAGGCACATTCTTTGACAAAATCATACGACAATTCCCTACCCAAAAAACATATTGCATTTTTTGCGGAAAAGGAAACAACGGTGGCGACGGACTTGCAATTGCCAGAATGTTGTTGCTCAATGACAAGGAAGTATCCGTATTCATAGTAAACTACACCGATTCGGCAAGCGACGACTTTCTCACCAACTACGAACGCCTGCTTGAATTACAGAATCTAAACTGCAACATTATTGAATTATCTGAATATCACGATATTACAATTCCATCCGACGCCATCATCATAGACGGCATCTTCGGTTCTGGACTTAACAGACCCGTGAGCGGATTCACGTCGGAATATATTTCATTTCTCAACACTCTACCTAACACAAAAATTGCAATCGACATTCCTTCGGGACTTTTTGCCGACACACCACTCGAGCCAAATGCGGTTGTTTTCAAAGCAGACGAAACAATCACGTTTCAATCGCCCAAACTGCAATTCCTATTTGCCGAAAACGAGCAATTCGTCGGCTCAATGCACATTACCGACATTTCTCTCATAAATCCGTTTAGCGACAAGGATACACCATTTGAATTTATAACCCAAGACGACATCAAATTACACAAACGCAATACTTTTGCACATAAAGGTTCGTTTGGTCACGCCCTACTCGTTTCGGGCAGTTACGGAAAAATGGGCGCTGCCGTCCTGGCTTCAAAATCGTGTCTGCGAACAGGATGCGGATTGCTCACCACTCATTGTCCCGAACAAGGACTTCCCATCCTACAAACGGCCATTCCCGAGGCAATGGCGAGTATTGACGACAATCCCAAAATCATCAGCAATATTCCCTCTGGCGATACCTATTCTGCCGTTGGCATAGGTCCAGGAATCGGTACTGACGAGATTACAAAAAATACGTTGCAAAAATTCTTGCAGACGAACACCAAACCTGTCGTATTAGATGCTGACGCACTCAATATTATTGCTCAGAACCCGCAAATGTGGGAATTCATAAAACCCAACACGGTTATTACTCCTCACCCCAAAGAATTCGACCGACTAACACATTCTCATTCATCGTGTTACGAACGTTTCAAAACACAAATTTCATTTGCCAAAGAGCGTAACTGCATCGTGGTATTGAAAGGCCATTACACTAGCATTGCCTCACCCGACGGCACAGTGTATTTCAATAGCACGGGAAATCCGGGAATGGCTACGGCAGGTAGCGGCGACGTTCTCACGGGAATCATCCTTTCTCTATTGGCACAAAAATATGAGCCAATCGAAGCTGCAAAAATCGGCGTCTTCATTCATGGACTTGCAGGCGATTATGCGCAAAAAAAATTAGGAACAATGTCACTCATTGCAAGTGACATAATAAATAATCTTCCTTGTGCAATACAAGATTGTAAAACAAGGATTTAATTTTTTTCAGATTTATTTTGTACTTTTATGCTCAGAATTTGAATATGGAAGAACAAGAAAAAAATAGCATTTCCCGTCTCAACGAAATCAGAGATTTTTTTACGCAAAAAAGAATCATCATCATCATTGTGTCTCTTTTCTGCATCTGGCTCATATTCTTTGACCAAAACAGCATGCTTCATCGCTATGAGGCAAAAAAAGAGCAGAAAAAACTCATGGATACGAAAGAGGAATTGCAAGAAAAAATCAAAGAAACCAACGAGGAATTAAAATCCTTGGATAGCGACGAATACATTGAACGCGTCGCACGCGAAAAACATTGGATGAAGAAATCAAACGAGGACATTTACATAATAACTGAATAATATGGAATTTCAACACATTTCACCTCTCGATTTACAAGAAAATGCAAGTAAACTCATTGGCAAGGACTATATGCTTGTCACTGCTGGAACTAAAGAAAAAAGTAACTGTCTCACGGCAAGTTGGGGCGGTTTAGGTTTTATGTGGAACAAGCCTGTTGCCTGCATTGTTATTCGTCCACAACGCTACACCAAAGAATTCATCGACAGAGAAGACTATTTCACCTTGTCATTTTTCGACAATTCATACAAAGATATGTTTGCCTTCTGTGGCTCTAAAAGTGGGCGTGACGTTGACAAAATCAAGGAATGCAAACTCACTCCTTTCGTCACGCAAAATGGTTCCATCGCCTACGAACAAGCTCGTATCGTATTGGAATGTAGAAAGTTATACGCTGCGCCTTTCGTAAAAGAAGGTTTTATCGACACGAAACTACTACAAAATTATACGGCTGGCGATTTCCACGTTCAGTATCTAGCAGAAATAACAGACTGTCTGATTAAGTAACGAAAATGACACCTCAAGAACGAATCACCGAACTACGTGAGCAATTGCATAAACACAATTACAATTACTACGTAAAACATAATCCCGAAATTTCAGACTTTGAATTCGACAAATTACTCAAAGAATTACAAGATTTAGAGAATCAATATCCTGAATTTTTCGACCCGTCTTCTCCAACACAACGAGTTGGTAGCGACCTTAGCGAAAACTTTACCCAAGAGAAACACGAATACCCTATGTTGTCTTTAGCAAATAGCTATTCGCTTGAAGACTTGAAAGACTTTGACGCCCGTGTACGTAAGCTCGTCGGGGAACGTGACTTTACTTACACGTGTGAATTGAAATATGACGGTGTTTCCATCTCGTTACAATACAAAAACGGGAAACTTACTCGTGCCTTAACTCGTGGTGACGGCATTCAAGGTGACAATATCACCAACAATGCAAAAACGATTGGCACCATTCCATTGCAACTGCACGGGAACTATCCACAAGAACTGGAAATTCGTGGCGAGGTGGTGATGCCTCGTGCTGGTTTCAACGCACTCAACGAGGAACGTATTGAGCAAGGTGACCAACCGTTTGCCAACCCTCGCAATGCCGCATCGGGCTCACTTAAGTTACAGAGTTCCAAGGAGGTTGCTCGCCGCCCCTTGCAAGCAAACATGTATTACATTCCGTCGGACACGCCTACGGACTCTCATTATGAAAATCTTTCGCTGGCACGCTCATGGGGATTCAACGTTCCCGACTTGTCGGAGCAATGCAAGACGATTGACGACGTGTATGCGTACATAAACAAATGGGACACTAAGCGTAAGGATTTGCCGTTCGACACGGACGGTATCGTCATAAAAGTGGATTCAATCTCGTTGCAGGAAGAATTAGGAATGACTGCAAAAACGCCTCGTTGGGCCATTGCATACAAGTTCAAGGCCGAACAAGCACGTACTAAATTGGTTTCGGTTGATTTTCAAGTGGGACGACAAGGAACCATTACACCTGTAGCGAATCTGGAACCGGTGCTATTAGCTGGCACAATCATAAAGCGTGCAAGTTTGTACAACGCCGACCAAATGAAAGCGTTGGGCATACGAATCAACGACTACGTGTACATAGAAAAAGGTGGCGAAATCATTCCCAAGGTTGTCAGTATCGACGTGAATGCACGTGACGAACATTCACAGCCATTGTCGTTCATCACGCATTGTCCTGAATGTGGCGCAGAACTTGTCCGTATGGAAGACGAGGCAAATTTCTATTGCCCCAACTCAAAAAACTGCCCTCCTCAAATAAAAGGGAAAATCGAACATTTTGTCGGTCGTGAAGCAATGGACATTGCTCTTGCAGGAGCAACCATCGAGCAACTCTACAATGCTCATTTGTTGAGAAATGCGGCAGACCTCTATACCCTCACCTATCAGGAAATTATTCACCTTGAACGTTTTGCCGACAAATCGGCCAAAAATCTCATCGACAGCATACAAGCGTCGAAAAAAGTGCCGTTTCACCGAGTGCTTTACGCCATTGGCATACGACATATTGGAAAAACGAGTGCAAAAATTCTTGCAAAAAAATTCAAATCAATCGACGCAATTCAAAATGCCTCGCTTGATGAATTGAAAGAAACCGAGGATGTAGGCGAAACAATCGCAATCAGTATTCAGAAATTCTTCAACGATGACGACAATCTTGCTTTTATCCAAAAGCTGAAAGACAATGGTGTTCAATTTGTTGAGGAAGAAAAAGCAGAAGCGCAAAGTTCTATTTTGGAAGGAAAATCAATTGTGATTTCTGGAACGTTCCAACAACATAGCCGCGACGAAATGAAAGAACTGATTGAACAAAATGGCGGGAAAAACGTCTCAGGCGTTTCAAAAAGCACATCATTTCTCCTTGCAGGAGAAGGAATTGGTCCAAGCAAACTTGAAAAGGCACAAAGTTTTGGTATTCAGATACTTTCCGAAGAAGAATTTTATGCAATGATAGGTCTTGGTGCAGAAAAAGAATCATCTTCTATAGATAAATCAACGCAATCCAAAGAAAACACACAATTATCACTTTTTTAATACAAAAATAATTTTCACGATGTAAATACATCATTTACAGATTATTCGTGATAAAACAGTTTGTCAATAAAAAGGGAAATAGCAAGAATTTATCTTTCCACAAAATGTTTGCAAATTTCGCCGGCAATGGTAAAACCGAATGCTGCCGTAACGTGTGCCAACGAGCCGTTTATGCGTTTTTTCACGTCGTCGATTTCTTGTACCTCGGAACCTTCGAACGTTTGTTCCGTGCTATACACGCAGGGAAAGGGTTTTGACGGCAATTCGCCTTTACGGATATTCTTGCGCAGACGACGGGCAAATAAATCATATTGTACGTCCCAAAACTCGTCAACCCGAATTTGCAAAGGGTCTATCTTCAACGCTGCACCCATTGAGGAGATAAAAAACGCGTCGGTTTTGGTAGCTTGACGAATCAGGTGCATTTTGCTACTCGTGCTGTCAATGCAGTCAACAATGACATCGTAGTCTTGTAAATGAAACGTGTCGGCATTTTCCTGCGAATATGCCTCCGAACGAATCGTAATCCGTGCATCAGGATTGATTTCCAAGAATCGTTCTTGAAGAACTTCCGTCTTTAATTTTCCGATATTCTTCGTCGTTGCAGGCAATTGTCGGTTGACGTTTGTTTCGGAAACGGTATCGTAATCAACCAATGTAATGTCGCAAAAGCCAGTACGGACAAGCGATTCGGCACACCAACTCCCCACTCCGCCAATTCCGAAAATAATCACTTTGTATTGGGAGAAACGCGTCACCGTTTCTTTTCCGAGCATCAACTCTATCCTATGAAAAATCTCTGACACTTTGAGAATTATGAATTAATTAGTCCTAAAAATTCAAATCACATTCTTTATACTCGTCGCTCTTGATAGACATAAAAATCTGCGATTTCTTGTTTCGCAACCAGTCATTCATTGTCGTTTCCTTTTTTTCTTCGAGAGCCATCTCCTTCACGTCGGAATAGTCGTCCAACAGAGTTGCCGTATGTTCGGGCACGTACGAAATCAGTTTTATAATCTTATACACTTGCGTTCCCTTGTCGTCATACGTGAGAATCGGTTCCGAAATATCGCCTGCTTTCATGGTCTTCAACGAATACCATATAGTTGGTTCAATCATACCTTCTTCGAATTTTGAAGTTCCTGTGTAAGGATTCATATAAATTCCGCCATTCTTATTCGTTTTGGTATCAGTAGAAAAACGTGCGGCCGCTTGTTCAAACGTCAGCGAATCGCCTATGGCACGACGAATGCTGTCGGCTTTCTGATAGGATTTCTGCATCTCAGCAACGGTCACTTGGGGTTTAATGAGAATATGACGCAATTTAGCCTTCTCGCCTTTCAATTCAACCATTTGGATAACGTGATAACCGAAATCGGTCTTCACCACACGGGAAATTTCGCCTTCTTTCAGACGAAAAGCAACGGCGGCAAATTCGGGGACGAGTTCGCCACGCGAAATATAGTCGCCCAACATACCGCCTCGTTTTGCCGATTCGGTGTCGTCGCTATATAAGACGGCCAATTTCGCGAAATTTTCGCCGTTAATGGCACGCTGACGGATTTCCTCGCATTTTTTCCGCAACGCCTTCTCCTCTTCTTCCGTGAGAGTTGGCTGAATCACTATCTGAGCATATTCGTAACGAGTAGGAATCTTAGGCATACTGTCCACATGTGACTGATAGAACAAACGCACATCGTTGGGTGAAACCGATACGTCGCCAATAATAGTATTTTGCACCTTTTGAGCCAACAACTGTTCTTTCACCACGGGTTTCCAGTCGCTCCGAATCTCCACATCCGACTTGCCATAGAATTTCTCAAGTTGAGCCAAGCCACCTTTTGTTCCCGAAATCATTGAAACACGACGGTCAATTTCGTTGTTGACTTCGCCGTCGGAAACCTCAACACTATCAATTTTTGCTTGATCAACAAGAAACTTTTGCACGACCATTTCCTTGAAAATCTCACATTTTGTTGACGACTCACCTTGTTGTTCCATCAACATTTGTTGATTCTCAACGTCAGACTGTTTTATCATATCGTCACCCACAACCACGATTATCTGGTCTAATACTTGTGAATGTGCATACATTGCCAAGCACAGGAACAAACTTATAAATGCAACTATTTTGTTATTCATTTTCTGAATCTGTTTTAATTATAAATATGCAATTCTCGTTTTTTGTTGTAGAGACGATGTGCACATCGTCTCTACCATAATCCTCACTGTTTTTTCATTACGGACACAAATTTTGCATCACACAATTTTCAATTATCAATTTTCAATTATCAATTAATAAAACACCTCATATTGTTTTTTGTGCGTAGCGTCTTGATACACGCGATTACGCATATTCTTCAATAATTCAACTTTTCTGTTTTGCAATAAAATTTTAGCGATTTTATCGTGAGCAAGTTCCACTGGCATGGAATTTCCCACGTTCAGTTGTTCCTCTATTCTTACGAAATACACATTCGCCGTATCTTGAAACTGTAAACTTTTTCCCACGGGGAACGACTCGTTACGCACCTCCAACGGCAATTCCTGTTTCAGAGCATTGATATCGACCCACTGATTCGAGAACGAGAATTTCTGACAATGCTGAAAACAATAGTCTTTCAAGGCATCAATATCCATCGCTTTTTTAGGGAAAAACAATTTCTTGACCGTTTCTATCTCTGTTGTCCGTTGCAAGGGAAAAACGATAAGAATCGGCTTCACTACCGAATGGTCCAAAAGATATTCGTTTTTATGCTTTGCATAATAGGCATCAATTTCTTTTTGCGGAATAAGCGTATCCAATTTCTGTTGCAGGAACAACTGTTCGTACGTATTGATATACAATTCCTTACGAAACAAATCCACTTGTTTTGCCAAAGAACTGTCATTGTCACGAATGTTATCGACAGCTTTTTCGTACAACAAGGTGAAGCGCAACCATTGTTCCACGGCACTTTTCACAAATTCAACGCTATCCTGTTCCGACAGTGAAACAGGCAAACGATCGATAATATCATCTTTGTAAAGCGTTTGCGTTTCTGTTTTTGCAAGAATTTCACGACCGTCGTCCGACGTACTATTGCACGCACACAAAAGGCACAGAATAGCACTTATATTTACACAAATTTTCTTCATTCTATATCTAATTCTACAATATCCTTATAATATGTATTCAACATTTGTAACATAGTTTCATTTACTTCAGAAAAATGGCGTTTGTACAAGGATTTCTCCCAATCTCTCCTAACTTTCTCTCGGTAATTCGCTAACACACGCTCTTTTGC
>JAFZTG010000057.1 GCA_017618935.1 Bacteroidales bacterium
GGGAACGACAAACAATCTCGTTGAAATAGCAGATTATTATAAAAAAGGAAACGACGACGGCGCGTCTAATCTCATCTCTGCGCTTGAGAAAAAGTATGCTGGCGTGATTGAGGGCTTGCTGAATACACAAGACTATCGCGACAAGGCCGCTGCCATAATCGCTCGTGAATGTGACATCGTTCGTTCGTTTGCTCATAAACCATTCTCCATCCAGGCAGAAAAAATGATTCTGGCTCGTGGCGAAATCATGTCAACAAACCTCGTTCAGTTATATCACGAGGAAAATAACATTTCTTCGGTATTGTTGAACTCTTTGGATTTTATGATTGTTGATGCCGATGGAGAGCCTGTTTTGGCTGAAATCGAAACTCGATTGAAAAAAGTTTTGAGCCAATATGCCAATACAACGTTGTTCATTACACAAGGTTTTATCTGTACGAATGATAAAGGCGAGGTTGACAACTTAAAACGTGGTGGTAGCGACTACTCGGCATCGCTTATCGGTGCTGCCATCAATGCTGAAGCAGTAGAAATCTGGACAGATATCGACGGTATTCACAACAATGATCCTCGTATCGTGAAAGATACGCATCCAATTGCAGAAATGTCGTTTGACGAAGCGGCAGAATTGGCCTATTTCGGTGCGAAGATTCTTCACCCGTCAACAGTGCTTCCCGCAAAAGTGAAAAATATCCCTGTCTTGTTGAAAAATACTATGCAACCGCAAGCAAAAGGTACAATTATCACAAACAAGACAACGGGTACTGGCGTAAAGGCCATTGCAGCAAAAGAAGGATTGACAGCAATAAAAATCAAGTCTGGCAGAATGTTGCTTGCATATGGTTTCCTATGCAGAGTATTCGAAGTTTTTGAAAAATATAAGACACCAATCGACTTGATTACCACATCGGAAGTTGCTCTTTCGCTTACGATTGACAAAACCGACTACTTGGCTCAAATTACCGATGAGTTAAAAAAACTTGGTACAGTCGAGATAGATAAGGATCAGACTATTATTTGTATCGTCGGAAATATGATTGCCGAAGAACAAGGTCACGCAGCCGAAGTTCTTAACGCATTGAAAGACATCCCAGTACGAATGATTAGTTACGGCGGTAGCGAGCACAATATTTCCGTTTTGATTGATAATGCCAACAAAGAAAAGGCATTGATTGCATTGAATGAGAATTTATTCAAATAACATAGTTTTTCGACAAACTCACATATAATTTTTTGTGGGTTTGTCGAAACAACATGTTTCTGTAACCACATATTATTATTGTTAATAAAATTTCCATTTATTCCCTTCTCGTTTTATTGGATTTCAGTAAAATTTATATCTTTGTGCCATAAAAAATTTAATAACAAAACTTAAAATTATAATTGTATGTCAAATCCATGCTTACTTAGTTCGTCCATCGGGAAGAAGTTCCTGATGAGTATTACGGGACTATTCTTCGTTTTGTTCGTGGCATTCCACGCTACAATGAATGCAGTCCACATTTTTAGTCCAGAGGATTACAATGCCATTTGTAAATTCTTGGGTGCAAATTGGTACGCCTTGGTTGGTACAGGTATCATCGCACTTGGATTCATCATCCACATTGTGTATGCCACAATCTTGACGATTCAAAACCGCAAAGCGCGCGGTACTGACCGTTACGACAGCGAGGTTCGTCCTGCTTCGGTTGAATGGGCGTCAAAAAACATGTTCGCTCTCGGCGTTATCATTATTCTTGGTCTCGGACTTCACTTGTACATGTTCTGGGCTAAGATGCAGTTGGCTGAAATCGCAGGTTTCGTTGACGAAATCGCAGATCCTACCGACGGTTCAGCATTCATATTCTACTGGTTCTCAAAACCTTGGGTTGTTGTTGCTTACACAATTTGGTTGACTGCTCTTTGGTTCCACTTGACTCACGGTTTCTGGAGCGCATTCCAAACAATGGGTTGGAACAACAAAACATGGATGCCTCGCTTGAAATGTCTTTCTGACGTGTTGGCAACTATCATCTGTCTTACTTTTGAAGCAGTTGTTATTGCAGCATTCTGTATGGCTTAGTTAATATAGTATTAATCTTGAAAATTATATAGTATGGCAACTTTAGATAGTAAAATTCCAGAAGGACATTTGTTTGAAAAATGGTCTAACTATAAAGCTCACCAAAAACTTGTAAACCCAGCAAACAAACGTAAACTTGATGTTATCGTTGTTGGTTCTGGTTTGGCTGGCGCATCTGCTGCAGCTTCACTTGGCGAGCTTGGTTTCAATGTAAAGTGTTTCTGCTACCAAGATAGTCCACGTCGTGCACACTCTATCGCTGCACAAGGTGGTATCAATGCGGCTAAGAATTATCAAAACGACGGCGATAGCGTTTATCGCTTGTTCTACGATACAATCAAAGGTGGTGACTACCGTGCTCGCGAAGCTAACGTATACCGTTTGGCTGAAGTCAGCAACAACATCATCGACCAATGTGTTGCTCAAGGTGTTCCTTTCGCACGCGATTACGGAGGGTTGTTGGCTAACCGTTCTTTCGGTGGTGCTCAAGTTTCCCGTACATTCTATGCAAAAGGTCAGACAGGTCAACAATTGTTGTTGGGTGCCTACAGCGCATTGAGCCGTCAAATTGGTAAAGGTACGGTGAAAATGTACACTCGTACAGAAATGATGGATATTGTGATTGTTGACGGAAAATGTCGTGGTATTGTTACTCGTAACCTTATCACTGGCGAAATCGAGGCTCACTTCGGTCACGCTGTAATTCTTGCTACTGGTGGTTACGGAAACGTATTCTTCTTGTCAACCAATGCAATGGGTTCTAACGGTTCTGCCGCTTGGAAAGCATATAAGAAAGGTGCTTATTTCGCAAATCCTTGCTACGTGCAAATCCACCCGACTTGTATTCCAGTTCACGGAGAATTCCAGTCAAAACTTACGTTGATGTCTGAATCACTTCGTAACGACGGTCGTATCTGGGCTCCTAAGAAAGCCGAAGATGCACAAGCTATCCGCGAAGGAAAGAAGACAGCTTCTGATATCCCAGAAGAAGACCGCGATTTCTACTTGGAAAGACGTTACCCTGCATTCGGTAACTTGGTTCCTCGTGACGTTGCTTCTCGTGCTGCAAAAGAACGTTGCGACCACGGTTTCGGCGTAGAAAATGGTGGTGCTGTATTCTTGGATTTCAAATACGCTATCGAACGTTTAGGTAAAGATGTGGTTGAAGCTCGTTATGGTAACTTGTTCCAAATGTATGAAAAGATTACCAACGACAACCCATACGAAACTCCAATGAAGATTTATCCTGCTATCCACTACACAATGGGTGGTATCTGGGTTGACTATGAATTACAAACAACTATCCCTGGCTTGTTCGCAGCTGGTGAGGCAAACTTCTCAGACCACGGAGCTAACCGTCTTGGTGCTTCTGCGTTGATGCAAGGTTTGGCTGACGGTTACTTCGTAATTCCTTACACTGTTCAAAACTACTTGGCTGACGAACTTCACACGCCAAGAATGGACACGAACTCAGGCGAATTTGCGAAAGTTAAGGCTGACGTTCAGGCTCACATCGATGAGTTGATGAACATCAAGGGTACTGAATCTGTTGACAGCATTCACAAACGTCTTGGTCACATTATGTGGGAACACGTTGGTATGGGACGTACGAAAGAAGGTCTTCAGGAAGGTATCAAACAAATCCAGGAACTTCGTGCTGAATTCTGGAAAAACGTTCGTATTCCGGGTAACGCAAACGAATTGAACGTAGAACTTGAAAAAGCAAACCGTGTTGCCGACTTCCTTGAATTAGGCGAGTTGATTGCACGTGATGCTCTTCACCGTGAAGAATCGTGTGGTGGTCACTTCCGCGAAGAATATCAAACGGAAGAAGGCGAAGCACTTCGTCAGGATGACAAGTTCGCATACGTTGGCGCTTGGGAATACAAGGGCAAAGACGTTGAACCAGAACTCCACAAAGAAGAGTTGAAATTCGAATTCGTAGAATTGAAACAAAGAAATTATAAGTAATCTATTGTCTAACACCTGAATAGGATAAAATATATCGAGTTATGGAAGTACAAAACTTGGATTTGACACTGAAAGTTTGGAGACAAAAAGGTCCAAAAGAACAAGGTCATTTTGAAACATATTCATTAAAAGGAATCTCTCCTAACAGTTCTTTCTTGGAAATGATGGACGTTCTGAACGAACAACTCATCAACGAAGGTAAAGAACCTGTAGCATTCGACCACGACTGCCGCGAAGGTATCTGCGGTATGTGTAGTATGTACATCAATGGTGAGGCTCACGGTCCCGACGACCACGTAACAACATGCCAATTGCATATGCGTAAGTTCAAAAATGGCGACACAATCACTGTTGAACCTTGGCGTTCGGCTGGTTTCCCTGTAATCAAGGACTTGATTGTTGACCGTAGCGCTTACGACAAAATCATGCAAGCTGGTGGTTTCGTTTCTGTAAACACTGGTGGTGTGCCTGACGGAAATGCAATTCCTATTCCAAAACCAGATGCCGACGAAGCTATGGACGCTGCGTCTTGTATCGGTTGCGGTGCATGCGTTGCCACATGTAAAAATGGTTCTGCAATGTTGTTCGTTTCTGCAAAAGTTTCTCAGTTGGCTCTTCTTCCACAAGGAAAGGTTGAAGCTGCACGTCGTGCAAAAGCCATGGTTGCAAAAATGGACGAACTTGGTTTCGGTAACTGTACAAACACTGGTGCATGCGAAGCTCAATGTCCGAAAGGCGTTTCAATCACAAATATCGCTCGTTTGAACCGCGAGTTCTTGTGTGCGAAATTCCAAGACTAATCAATACATTGGTTTTGAAAATAAAAAGGCTGTCCGATTGGGCAGCCTTTTTATTTTTTGATCTCATTAAAATTCTAGTTAATTCTATTTAAGCAATATAACCAACGTGCGTATGCTTCTTGATACGCTTCTGCATTTGCCACATCTGGTTCTATAGTTTCCAGTTTCTTGAGATTTACAAACGCATCATCCACGGTTTTATAGAAACCAATGCCAATCCCAGCTCCTCGTGCAGCCCCTACCGAGCCATCTGTGTTATATAATTCTATTGTTGCCCCCGAAATACTTGCTAATGTCTGACGAAAAATGGGACTTAAAAACATATTTGCTTTTCCCGCACGGATTATCGAAGGTTGAATTCCAATATTTTTCATAATTTCCATACCATAATGAAACGCGAACGCAATACCTTCGTGCGTGGCGCGTATAAAATGATTTGTGGTGTGTTTTGTCAAACTTATACCGACAATTGAAGCATTCAGGTTTTTGTTCTCCAACACACGTTCTGCACCATTTCCAAAGGGAAGTACCGAAATTCCTTCGGAACCGATGGGAACACTTGCTGCCAACGTGTTCATTTTGTCGTATGAAGTGTCAGTACAAATATTTTTGTGCAACCACGAGTTCATAATTCCCGTTCCATTTATACACAAAAGTACGCCCAAACGAGGATTTTCTTTGCTATAATTCACGTGAGCAAAGGTATTGACACGTGATTTTGTATCATATTTTATTTCATCAGTCACACCATATACAACTCCTGAAGTTCCTGCCGTCGTTGCTAACTCTCCCGGTTTTAGCACGTTGAGCGACAAAGCATTATTCGGCTGGTCCCCAGCACGATACGTTATGGTAATATTGCTATGTAACCCCAATTCTTTTGCAGCTGCCTCGCTTATTTTACATTGTTTCCCAAATGTGGGAACTATATCGGCAAGCAAAGCTGGATCTATTCCATAATGAGCAAGAAGCGAAAGAGCAAGTCCCCCCTGTTTAAAATCCCACAAAATCCCCTCGGAAAGTCCACTGATGGTAGTTTGAACCTCGCCCGAAAGTTTCATTGCAATATAATCACCAGGCAGCATAATCTTATGGATTTTTGCATAGATTTCTGGCTCATTTTCTTGAATCCATCGAAGCTTCGATGCAGTAAAATTGCCCGGACTATTCAAAAAATGCGAAAGGCACTGTTCCCTACCTAATGAGGAAAATGCTTTTTCTCCAATAGCTGTTGCCCGACTGTCACACCAGATAATTGCAGGACGAAGCACGTTTTGATTTTTGTCAACGCATACCAAGCCATGCATCTGATATGAAATACCGATTGCAGAAATATCATGTACATCGACATGTGAAGTCGCAAGCACCTCTAGCAACGCCAACTTTAGGTTTTTCCACCACTCATCAGGATTTTGTTCAGCCCATCCAATTTGTTTTGCTATAATAGGCATTTCTTGTTTCGGATAAAATGCAGAAGCTGAGCATTCGCCCGTTTCGCCATTTACCAACGCCACCTTAACAGAAGAACTTCCAATGTCAAAACCTAAAAAATACATTTTACAATACAATTATTTATCCACCCAAAGCTACAAAAAAATTATTGTTGTGAAAAACATCTCCCCTGATATGTATCTCGACCTTCCATTTCTTTTTCAATCCGTTGTAATACAACATCATAGCGAGTCAATCCCCACGTATTCTCTCGCAAGAAACGAGGAGGAACTTCGCCGGCAAAACGTTCTATGACAAACGACGGATTCAACCGCTCGGTTATGTCAACAATGAACGGAACGTAGGTATCGATTGTAAACTGATGAAAATCAGATGGTTTTTCATAAAATTCTTGTTCTATCCTGGTGTTCTTTATCAATTGTAACTGATGGAACTTCACGCCATTCATAGGCAATGAATTTATTAGTTTTACCGCATCAAGCCACATTTCTATTGTTTCGCCAGGTAAGCCGTACATAAAATGTCCAGCCGTATGAATGCCGTATTTTTTTGTTAGTTCGAATGCATCAACGGCTTGTTGAAATGTATGCCCACGGTTGATTCGTCGCAAAGTCTCGTCAAAACAAGATTCCACGCCATACTCAATGGAAACGAACATTCGTTCCTGTAACTTTGCGAAGAATTCCAATTTCCGTTCGTCAATACAATCGGGACGGGTACCAACGATAATACCTTTCACAAGCGGGTGCTCAATTGCCGGTGCATAGATTTCCTTCATCGTTTCCAGCGAGGCATACGTGTTGGAATAAGCCTGAAAATACGCAAGATAGCCGTCGGCACGCCGATATCTGTTCTGGTGAAATTCTATTCCTTCCTCCAATTGCTGTGTAACTGATTTACGTACATCGCAATACGAAGGGTTGAAGGCATCGTTCACGCAATATGTACAACCACCCACGCCAATGCTGCCATCGCGGTTTGGACACGTAAAACCAGCATTCAACGTAAGTTTTTGCATACGGCCGCCAAACTGTTCTTGCAAAAAACGCTTATAGGAATTGAATCGCCGATTGTCGCCCCACGAATACATAATTATTTAATCGCCATTGAAACACCATCTTTCTCGGCGGACTGCAATTTTTCACCCTGATAGACCAACTTCAAGTTGAAAAATGGTTCTTCTATGTTGTTCACCAATTTGAGGAAAATTTTGTCGCCCTCCCACATGGAAAGTTCCGTAAGTTTTTGTTTATCAATCCATTCCAAATCACCTTCGTCGCACACCTTCTGTTCTCCCGTCCACTCCAGACATGAGAACAAGTGCATTGTTTCGCCATAGGATTCGTTTAAATAGAACGTGACAACGCCGCGATATTTCCATTTTGTAACCGTGAAGCCTGTTTCCTCAAACACTTCACGCAACATACATTGTTCGGGAGTTTCGCCGTCCTCAAATTTACCACCAACGCCAATCCATTTGTCGTGATTTATGTCGTTTTGCTTCTTGGTACGGTGCAACATCAGATATTGCCCGTCTTTTTCCAAATAACAAAGGGTGGTATCTTTCATTAATGATGACATTCGTGATTACACGTCAATTGGCTGTCTACCAAATTTCCCTGAATATATGCCGCAACAACGTCGTTGACACTACCTCGGCAACCACGGATAACAGAAATACCGTTTTGAGCAAGAACATTGACTGCCCCATCACCCATATTACCCGCCAGCATCATGGTTACTCCCATATCTTTCAATATAACGGCAACGCCCGATTTGCAACCACAACCTTGTGGCGACGGCAATTCTGTTTTTGCAACAATTTGTTTTTTTTCGTCTAATTCAAAAATGGTAAAATACGCACAATGACCAAAATGATCATCGACATTTCCATTTGCAGTAGGAATTGCAACTTTCATTTTTAATTCTTAATTATTAATTTCCAATCGTTACCGTAGCATCGGAATTCATCTTGATGTAATACCCTTTGCCAGGTGTAAGTTTTGTTTGTGACGACGACAAATCCTTCAATTCGGTGTACTTGCCTGCTATACCCGACAATATCGTTGACGCATTTGCCTCCGATAATTTTGGATAGCCAAGAAGATTCCAGCCAGCCTTTAATGAAATCGTGGTCAATGTAGGAGCCACGCCTTCAACCGAAATTGAGCAAGCAGAAGTTGCTTTTACCAAATATGCTTGTCCGTATTCAAATTCCGTAATACTTTGAAGTTTGTCCGCCTTATTTGGTTTGTAGAATCCGTCGTTATTCTTAACGATTGAGATTTTGCTCATATTTGAGCCCAACACGCTTGCTATGCTTGCATCGTCAGGCAACACATAGAACGAAATCAAGTTCCAGCCAGCCGAAAGCGAGATGCTTTGCGTAACCGTAGATTTTAACGTCGTAAATGATTTTTCAGTATTAAATTCTGACATGTTTCCAGCCTCATCGTATGCACGCACTTTGATAGTGTATTCTGTATTGTCGGTCAAGTTAGACAAATTGATAGAATTTGTCGTAACCGATTGCAATTTTGTTCCGTTAACAAATACATCGTAACCCGTAACCGCAGTATTGTCGGTTGAAGCTCCCCACGAAACCGAAGCAGAGTTTGTCGTTACGTCGCTCACAGTAATGGTACCAGGAACAGACGGCGCCTCGGTATCACCCGCACAATTCGGATTATCAGGATCAAGCACTGCAAAGACAGGAGTTCTCACACACGAAGAGCCAGAGTTTATCACCCAATTGGCAAGACCAGGGAAAGGATGATTTGATTGCGTTCCGTTTGTTGCGCCAGTGAATTTTATAACCTCTTGATTTCCCTGATATGTAGAGTAATTCGGCCCATTCTCATAAAATCCGACAGCGGCATTCGAAGGTTTTATATTCAATTTATATGAACCTGGCGTACTAATAACAATTGGACTATTTTCAAAAGATACGGTTTTGTAACCTTTCCCCGAAACATTCGCAGTTGCGGTAAATGTTTGTTTTGCGCCACCACTGTTTTCAAGTGTAGCAGTAAACGTTTGATTTCCTTGATTATACACGTCTTGAATATAAACATCGATGGATGTAATTTGTAATGCGGCATAAGTCGTGAACAATGCCGAAATCTCACCCCAGTTCACTGCCGTACCAGAGAAAGAGTTTTGTTTAGGTCCAGCGGTGAAGTTTATAGAACTTGCATCTTGCACATAATAGGTTTTTGACGCAGTAATACTTGGTGAATACGTTGAACCAGTAGCCAACGCACTACCTTCCTCTGCAACACTGTACCATGCGAAGTCGCCATCACTTGCGACAGAAAGCGTCACCGTACCAGCCGAGCAGATCGTATCTCCAACTACCACAGGCAGTTGCGATGTTACAACTGCCTCATCTGACTTGCTTGAACAGCCCGAAGCACTAATGGTAAGTTTATATGTTCCACCAGAATACGCAGTATAAGAATTTGTGGTTGCACCTGAAATCACTTTATTGTCTTTGTACCACGTATAGGTAATTCCATCGCCAGCCACATCGGTTGAGAACGTAGCCGAGGTAACCTTACACAATTCAGCATCGTCGCCAATGGCAATATCAGGCAATGTAGCCGAAACCACCACTTTTCCCGTTGTTGTCCAGTCACTACCTGTCGTTTCAATCAATTCACAAGAATATGTTCCTGCCTCGGTAACGGTAATGCTTGTTTTACCGTTATGTTGAGAAAGCAGTGTGCTACCCTTATACCATTTGTAGGTAACTTGTTCCCCTTGTTTTAAGTTTGACAAATCAACCGTTGCCGTAATCGTAGCACTGCCCGTACCGCACAAGGTCAACTCTGGTCCAAGGTCCGGGGTTGGATGACCGAATTTGTTTGTATCGACAGGAGACGTTTTTGAAACGATATATGCCAAAGCACCGACCAAACCAGCATTATAGTCAATACCACCTTCGGTGATTTCATAATCTTGTGTCGCTGCGTTCATAATTGTTGAAGGATTGTATCCTTTACCTCCACCAAGAAAACCAAATTGAGCATTACGAGTTGGAATATTAAGATTTTGTTGTGCAGCATTGATGTTATCGGTCAAATAAACATTTCTGTGATGTGGATGTTTGAACGAGGTATAATTGCCACTTTTCGGAGTAAAACCAACAATGTAAGAAAAATTCGAACCATTGTTACCCATTATAAAGTCAACATTACCATAAATGAAACTATCAACCGTATTCTTTTTCTTATAGGTATCGTACAATGCTGTAATAAATGCCACATTTCCATTGTATCGAAGCGTTCCCCAGTTATCAGACGATTGATAAACATTGTTACTTGCCTTTCCCTTATAATAGTTGGTAATGAACTTTTCCAACAACTCCAATTGAGAAGTGTCACCTAGTTTAAGAAGGTTGTAGATGGCAATATCGTCACTATTATTGTAGCCAAATTGCCAGTTGTGATCATTAACATTTCCTTTATTTGAGATAGCATCATTCTTATAGCTATTGTCACCCGTTGCCCAATATAGTTCCGCAGCAGCGCAAATATAGGCATCGTATGGATTTTTGTGAGCGGGATAAAAACTTCCTCCGTCCGCAGAATTACCTTTATGGGAACTTGCGTATGAATAAGCATATTTTGCATGTTGCAAACATGTAGCAGCAAAATCTGGGTCAAATTTCTTATATACTTTAGAGAACAAAGCCAATGTAGCAGCACAGAAAGAAGGCATTGCACAATCATTCGGATTCTTCACTATCGATCTGGAACCGTTATTTTGTCCACCTTGATTTTTAGGAAGGGCAGCCATAGCAACAGAGGTAACCCAGTTTGTATGGTCGGCACCACCATCTCCTACTTGAGAATAGAAAGTGCTGGCATTAGGAGCACACTTTATAAAGAACTCACAAGCAAACTTAATCTCATCCAATACGTCGGGAATGCCATTAGGCGTACCTTTTCCCCCTTCCCATGTGAAATCCTGTGCCGCACGATAACCAGAATAATCGTATGAATAATAATCATCGTATCCGGCAGGCCACTCAGAATACCCCTTCAAAACGATATATGCCGAATAATACTGTGTCTGCCCGAATTTTACGTGGTCACCACAATCGAACCAACCACCGCTCAAATCAACGGAACCGTCGGCATCGTTCGTAAAATCATATCCTTTTCTGTATGCACTTGCACTAAAACCTTTGCCCGACAAACCAGACTGGTCGCTTTGAGAAACCTCGTGATCGATAATCAACCAGTTGGGACCTTCCAATGACTTCTGGCTGGAACGCTGAGCGCCATAAAAACGAAGTGTCATCCACGTCGCTTTTTTATAGTCCTCGGTGGTAAATTTTTGTGCGACAACTTCTAACGAAGCAGCAACAACAAGGAGTGAAATAAGTATCTTTTTCATATATCGTCGTTTCTTCTTATTAGACAATTTTCTTTTGTTTTACCCTATAAAACATAGATAGAAAAATTCGTCATAAAGTTACACATTTTTTGCAAAAATTTCAGCATTTATATTTTTTTTTCGCTTTTGAATTGCTTTTCAAAAAATTTATCTACTTTTGTGCACCCTAAGCGGATATGGTGAAATTGGTAGACACGCCAGACTTAGGATCTGGTGCCGCGAGGCTTGTGGGTTCGAGTCCCCCTATCCGCACAAAAATAACCGCTCACGTCAGCGGTTTTTTTATTAAATTTTAATAATTATACAATGAACGTAACAAGACAAGGTGAAGGTTTGGTATCAGTCTTAGCAGTGCAAATAGCACAAGCTGACTACGCAGAAAAGGTTGATACAGTTTTAAAAGATTATCGTAAAAAAGCTAACGTAAAAGGTTTCCGTCCTGGCACCGTTCCTATGGGAATGATAAAACAAATGTACGGAAAATACGCTACAGTAGAGGAAGTGAATAAACTTGTATCGGAAGCGTTACAAAACTATTTCAAGGATAACAAACTTCACGTTTTGGGCGAACCTCTTGCCAACGAAGGTCAAAAAGAAATAAACTGGGACAAAGACACTGATTTCGAATTCCTTTTCGACGTTGCTTTCGCTCCTGAAATCAATATTGAACTTTCAAAGAAAAACAAAGCTGATTATTACAAAATTACTGTTGACGACAAGATGATTAACGATACTGTTGAATCATATTGTGGCCGTTTTGGAAAGCAAGAAGACGTTGACGACATTAAAGGTACTGAATTCGTTGCTGGTCCTTTGAAATGCGTTGGTGCTGAAACATGCGTTGAAACAGGATCTTTGTTGTTGACTCGTGTAAAAGACAACAAGGAACTTGCTAAATTCAAGAAAGCGAAGAAAGGCGATGTTGTGACATTCAACCCGAAAAAAGCATTTGACGACGAAGAAGAGACAAAATTATTCACAGGTGCTAAGGTTGAGAACACAGCAGCAATGGAAGCTGACTATGAACTTACCGTTAAGTCAATCAAACGTTACACAAATGCAGAAGTAAACCAAGAATTGTTCGACAAAGTTTTTGGCAAAGGCAATATCAAGAGTGAAGAAGAATTCAAGGCACGTATCAAATCAGATATGGAAAGGAATTTCGCTATGAACAGCGACTTCAAGTTCTTGGCTGATTTCAAGAAAAAATTGTTGGACACAAATAAAATCGAACTTCCTGAAGATTTCTTGAAACGTTGGTTGCTCGAAGCAAACAAGGAAAACGAGAAAATCACTCCAGAGCAAATCGAGAAAGAATTTCCTCTCTTTATGGAAGACTTGCGTTGGCAGTTGATTAGCGGTAAAATCGTGAAAGACAACAACATCCAAGTAAATCCTAACGAGATTGAAGAAGCGGCAAAAGATTTCACTCGTATGCAACTTGCTCAATATGGTTTGACGAATGCCGATGACAAGATGGTTGAAAACTGGAGCAAGGAAATCTTGAAGAATCGCGACCAAGTAAATCAAATTTACGAGATGGAAGAAAACAAAAAATTGATTGCGTACTTCAAAGAAACTGTCAAAGTTGCAGAACAAGAGGTCACTCTTGAGAAATTCAACGAATTGGCAACAAAATAATTATACATTATTATATTGTAAAAAAGGACAAGCGAAAGTTTGTCCTTTTTTGTTTTCTCTCGCTGAGACTTGAAAATTCAAAAGAAAAAACGTATATTTGTTTCATTAAATAAATTAATAATTAGATAAATCTTTATGGAAAACGATTTCAGAAAATTTGCGACCAAACACTTGGGCATCAACAGTTTGGTCTTAGACCAATATGTATCAGCAATGGAAGGAAGCTACATTTCCCCGACAATTATCGAAGAACGTCAGTTGAATGTGGCTTCAATGGATATTTTTTCTCGATTGATGATGGACAGAATCATATTTCTTGGCTCTCCAATTGACGACTATGTTGCAAATATTGTTCAAGGACAATTGCTTTATCTCGAGTCTGCCGATTCGTCAAAAGACATTCAGATTTACTTGAATTCCCCTGGTGGTTCCGTATATGCCGGTTTGGGAATTTACGACACCATGCAATATATTAATGCCGACGTAGCTACTATCTGTACAGGTATGGCAGCTTCAATGGCAGCAGTATTGTTGGCTGGCGGAGCCAAAGGCAAACGTATGGCGTTAACTCATTCCAGAGTGATGATTCACCAGCCACTCGGAGGTGCGCAAGGTCAGGCATCGGATATGGAAATTACGGTGAAAGAAATCCAAAAATTGAAAAAAGAATTGTACGACATTCTTGCTCTTCACACAGGCCATCCGTTCGAGAAAATCGCAGCCGACTCCGACCGTGATTACTGGATGACTTCTGAAGAAGCGAAAGAATACGGAATGATTGACACGGTAATGGTGAAAAACAAATAATATTTTTGTATTTTAAACACAACTTTTTCTAAATCGTTGTATATTGCTAAAAATATTCTATGAAAAAAATTATTCTTCTTTGTTCAATCGTATTAATGAGTTATTGTGCCTCCGCACAATTAGCTCGTGTGTTTTTCTTTTCGGGCGGTTTCAGTTTTTTGACTGACGCATATATGTCAACCACAAATTTAAAACCGGACAATACAAACCCAAAAGTTCTTACGGCAGAAGAATCTTTTCAGTATTTTCAATGGAATTTTTTTAGTGGAATACTTTCAGCCCGAATGATGTTGGTACCACTTACCGTTAATTCGTCAATCAGTGTCTCTGCATCACCAACACTAAGCGCAGGAGCTATATATCCCGTCCATAATCTGGGTTCACGTTACGGATTGAACGCGGTCATTCCCGTGTATGCAGAATTAAATATCGGAGCAGCGGCACGTTATATTTCCTCGAAAGATTGGGGTTTGTGTCTTGGCGCAGGTTTTGAATATTTCGCTTCACCCCTTTGTTCATACGATTTTTCAGACACAGGATATAATAATTCCGACTTTATGAAAACGTGGATTTTACCATCTTGTAAAGTGGCTTATCGTTACTGGTCGAAAAAAAATAAGGTAAATGAAGTGATTTTACGCGTAGGATTTGGTGAAAAATCAGAAGATTTTTATACCTTTGACGAACAAACTTCCAAACAGTATAGACCAATGCACGTTGGTTTATCGTTTTTGAAGATTATAAATTATTAGAAATTTAAATATAATTAATTGATTATGAAACGTTTAGTACAATTAGTAGTCTGTTTAGTTTTGATTTCGACAACGGCATTTGCCGGCAGAGGTGGCTTTGGAGAAAGATTATTTTTCCAAGTTGGTGGAACTATTGGTGCCGATGTCTTGAATATGACAGGTATCATTGCAAAGGATAATGAAAATATGCGCACTATCACAAGTTTGCAAACAGAATACTCAAGTCTTAATGTTAATTATGCAACATTAATTTTAGCTGGTAGAATTAATTTCTTGGAAATGACAACAAACTCAGCTTTGTCATTAAATTTTAGACCTTCGGCAAGCTTTGGTCGCGCATATAATAGCGCAGGCGGTGGAAATACCACAATGTTACGATTGCCTTTCACTCTTGAGTTCAACTCGGGAGCAGCTTCTACCGCTTCAACGCGTTCAAAAACTGGTTTCGCTTTTGGTGGTGGTGCTGAATATGTGATGTATCCTCTTGGAAATGCAGTTTCGATTGCGGAAGACCCGAACAACAATGGTGGTATTTCCGCATACAACCGTGACTTAAAAGCAAGTTGGTTACAACCAGTTGTATATGCAGGTGTTAAATTCTTCGGGAAACACTACTACTGCCGTGAAATCAATTTCAAAGCATCTTTCTCGTCTATTGCAACTGTTGACAATAAGACAAACGTTGACGCCGACAAATTCGGTACAATCAGCGATTTCAAGACTGTTGGTTTGATGATTTCTTTCTTGCAATACATAAACTACTAATAATAATTGTATGATATAAAAAAGGGTTGTCAATATTGACAACCCTTTTTTATTTTCTTTGAAAGACACTACGCGTCACTATCTATTTTCTATCGCCACAACCTTAAAGATTGTTTCATCACCCATAGGGAAAGGCATATCGCTATTCAAATCTTCAACGACAAAAGTTATAAGCCCTTTCTCATACTCAAAACGAAAATTCTCTCCTAGGGCAAGTGTGTCACCGGCTTCATTAGTATATAAAAACGGGTAAACATACGGAAGCATATTCCAAGAGCAAGAATTTGTTTCCGCATCATACATAAACCAATAATAGGCCAAAACCGCACCTTTGTTCACTACATTGTTCGTAATGTCGGGATCTTCACATTCGGCAAACAAATATTTCCGACCATCACCATAATATCCTTCCTGCCATTCATCTCCTCTTATGGCATATTCACGAGTATAGACTTTCGATCCATATTCGGTGTAGTACTCTTCTGTAATGTACTCCCTTTCGCAACTTGTAGCTAACAGCGATACAGTTGCAATAAAACCAAGTGTTAAAAAGTGTATCCGTTTCATTTTTTCTATTTTTTTTTTACAAAAATAAAAGCAAATATAATGCCACAAACAATTATTCTTCAAAAGTTTCAAAAAACGAATCAACCCTCTTCCCAAAATCTCGTTCGCTTTCGTCGGTTGAAAACATTGTTATAAAAGAATGTTAGTTCATTTCAATACTCTAAAAAAACGGATATATTTGCACGCAAATAATTAAAACAATGAAGAAATTACTTTTCGCCATACTTGGCACGATAGTTTCAATAGGCATTTCTGCCCAAAACGAGTTCAAAATCTATGGTAAAATCAAGGCTGTGAACGGGCCTGCGGAAGGCGTTACCGTCAAAGTGACACAACGCGGATACGTTTTCAAAGAAGAAAAAACTGACGAAAAAGGTAATTATGCAGTCTATCTCCCCTACGGGAAAAACTATGTGATTACATACTCCAAAGAAGGTTTTCAGACGTTGACGTTCGAGGCAATGCTCGAATTACCGTCAAATGCTCCACAATGTTGCTATCGTCCGTTGGAAATTTCATACCACTTATTCAATCCCGAAGATAAATACAAACATCTGTTTAACAAAACATTCCATTATATTGCATACGAAAAGCAATACAAAGGCTTCAATTACGACCTTGACATAGATTATATGATACAACAACGTATAGTCAACACCGAATTGTTTGAGAAACAACTTGAGATGGCGCAAAACGGGGCGGAAACTCACAAGGATTCCATCAAAGCCGAGAAACGCTATATGGCACTTATCAACCAAGGAACGGTGTATTATGAGAAGAAGCAGTTTTACGCTGCTCGAAAATTCTTCTCGGAAGCGGCAAAGTTGAAACCTCATCGTTTGTATTCATATTATAAATTGGAAGACATAAAAACCGAACTTGAGCGTTTTGAGACCAAGGCAGAATTACTTGGTATCAACCTTGACTCATTGATTGCCCAAGAACTTGCGCACGTTGAGGAAAACGAAGAAGGTCCCAAGACATACCCTGCATACGTTCCTTTGACCGACCAACAAGTAGAGGAAATATTCCGTACAGAATTGCAGCAACAAGTATATGCATCAAGTTCCAACGTAGCCGAGGGAAATAGAACCATGCGTCTAATGGACGAATTCTTCAGCGAGGAAACAAAACGTAACACGGCAATTGCGAAAGAAGAACCCAAAAAGAAGGAAAAGAAACAAAAAGCGGCAGAACCAGTCGTCGCAAAAGAAGAACCGAAACCAGAACCTGCCAAACCGATAAACTTGGCAGAGAAGCCAAAGGTTGTACAACAGGAACCAGTAAAGAAAGTCGTGGACTTTGCAACATATCAAGATTCCTTGAGACACAAATACCCGAACGAGCGTACAATAGAAGTGACGCAAGATTCTCACAAGAAAACGACTCGTGTGTTTATGAACGACGGAACACGGGTGGAAATCTACACCATGGTGGAACATACGTGGGGGGCGACCTATTATTTCTTGGAGGAATATCCTACGGGAACCACGAGCATTGGTTATGCAGCATTTGTCAACAAAACGAAATTGACAGACTTGAATAACATTCAGCCGACACAACCGGCTAATAATCAGTAAACAACACGAAAAGATGCAGATTTTCTGTGTCTTTTCTTTTTTTTATGAGTGACATTCAAAACATAGGAGGAAACAACATCGATTGGAATTCTTTCTTTCAATCTATTTATAAGACGTACTACTCCCGTTTGTGCGTTTTCGCCTATGGTTTTCTGCAAAACGAGAACGATGCGGAGGAGATTGTTCAGAATGTCATGTTGAAATTATGGGAGCAAAAAGATAAAATCAACGAAATTGAAAATATGCAGGCATATTTGTTCCGTTCGGTCAAAAACCAATGTCTGAACTTCATAAAACGCAACAAATTAGCCGATGTATATAAAAACGAAGCGTGGAAAGAACTCAAAGATTTGGAAGAACAAACAATGAGTTCGACTACCGAAGCAGACAACGAAACGCAGATAAAGCAGCTGAAATCGCTTATTGAAACGCTTCCGGAACGTTGTCAGGAAGTGCTTAGGATGAGTAAATTCGAAGGGTTGAAAAACAAAGAGATTGCCGAAGAGCTTGACATTTCCCTAAAAGCCGTGGAAGCAAATATATCAAGGGCTTTTTCAATCATTCGAAAAAATTTTCACAATAAAAGTGAAAATAATTCATAACAATGTAGGGGAAATTGATTTGTAATTGTCATACATACGCAAACGAAACAAATATGAATACGTTAATAGACAAATACCTTTCACACGAGGCGACGCCCCAAGAAGTAACAGAACTACTTCGATGGGTAAAAGAAAACGACGCCAACAAGCAAGAATTTACGGATGCTTGCTCGTTATGGTATTCGCTCCATTCAAATAAATTCAATAGTGACAAGGCATTTGCCGACTTTGAGAAAAAGACGGCTAAGAAGACTATTTCTATTGCATTATGGCAAAAATTGAGCGCCGTTGCCGCCATTGCACTTATTATTATTGGATGTTTTACGGTTTTCAACCACAGTCAAATAGAAAATATAACGATTACCAACAACGAACTTGCAATCTCTAATGTCACGCTTCCCGATGGTTCTACCATATATTTACACCAAGGTGCAAGCGTAACCTATCCTTCGGAATTTCCGAAAGAAAAGAGAACAATTTCGGCTACGGGAAACATCTTCTGTGAAATATTTCACGATGAAACAGCTCCATTCACATTGATTGACAGCAATTTGACGATTACGGTGCTTGGAACGTCGTTTCATGTAAATACCATTGACGAAACTTACGTTGTGGTCGAATCAGGAAAAGTTTCTGTTTCCAACGGAAGTCAGTCGGTACTATTGGAAACGGGTGAAAGAGCCGATTTACAAAATGGCACGCTCATCGCATCAGCCAATACCGATGTAAATCTCTTGTCATGGAAGACGGGCATACTGAAATTCAGCAATACGCCTTTATCTCACGTGTATTCCGATTTGGCAAGACATTATCATTGTGAATTCACGTATGCGACACAAAACACGGAAGTTCCACAATTCAATCTGACTGGCACATACCAAGACATGACTTTGCAAGAAACCTTGCAGACAATTGAATTGACAATTCCGCAAGTACACTACGAATGTTCGGATTCGAAAGTACTTGTAAATTATCAGAAATAATCCTATTTCTTGTATTCTTGCAAAATGCGATGAAACCGACGTTTCTCATGTTCGGACAAATGGTTTTTGTGTTTTTGAGAAAAATATAGAAAAAGAGATTGTTAAATTTTCTTTTTTCGTAACTTTGTAAGAAAGTATGGTTTAGTATGAGATGTAATTTTTTGAAGATAATCCTAACAATTATAACGTCAGTTATCGTTTTTTGCTCGTGTAAGGAAACGCCAAGACAAGTTTTATACATTCCGCAAGGTACGGCATCGGTGATTGTGGTGAATCAAAAATCTATCGCTGAAAATGTCGATTTTCGTAAAAGCGTTCCCGCCAAGCGAATCTTGAATTATTTCGCAAAATATGGTTTTTCAAACGAAACATTCGACTTGGCGATTGAGGCATTCTACGCACCGAACGAAAAGACGGGAATCCTGAATTTATCGGATGTCGCAGCATATATGATTCCTTCGCAGGAGTTCCGCAACGTATATAACTGTATGTCGGTCATGTTGGCTGATTCTGCCATGTTTGACGCATATCTGCATACGACGATGAGTGCCAATTATCAAGTGTTGGAAACGGTGGAAAACTGCCGTTGCTACATAAACCGTAACGACCGTTTTTCATGGATTGCCTTTAATAATGAGATTGCCGTGTTTGGTTGCTCCACAATTCACACAAAAGGCATTACTGAATGTGTCAACGCAATATTTTCTCCCAAACCGAACTCATTGGCTAAAAACAGTGACTTCGCCGATTTTTGGGAGGAAAAATCCGACGTGAGCATGTGGGTGTCAACGTCGGAAATGATAGATACCTATTTGGTTTGGCATAAACAGTTGCCGCAAATATTGATGTTGCGTGACGTTCCTGAAAAGGTTTTGCGTGGCAATTATATTCAGTTGAATACGAAATTCGATAAAAATGTCACGATTTCGCTTGCATGTCACCCGAGCGGTGCTTTCAAACGCTTTTGGAAAAAGAATAATTTCACGACAAAATCTTTTGACAAAGATTTTTGTAAGATATTGCCTAAGAATACGTTATGGTTTATGACCATATCGGTTGACCCTATGCGTTTCATGGACCAAATCAAGGAAACCGAGGGTGGAAAATATATTGAGAAGGAGTTGGCTAAGTTGGACATAACGTTGGAAGATTTCCTAAAATCGTTTGAAGGTGACGGTGTATTTTCGATGTATGACGTTACCTTGGAACAAATTCGCAGCTGGGAATTTTCGCCACAGAAAAGCACTCAGGGAGGCAAATTCCTTTGGAATCATCTCAGCAAAGAACAAAAAACAACGTTCCCGCATATTGCGTGTGCCATGAAAATGAACAATTCCCGAATTGCCAACATGGTCTTGACTCACATTTCACCCGATGTGTGCGAGCAGATTACCCCCGGATTGTATAATTTCTCAAAGATTATGGGCTTTCCGTCGTACATAGTTTGCAAGGACGATTTCTTGGCACTTTCAACCGACAAGGAGTATGCACAGAGTTTGATTGACAACTCCCAATATCACCCATTGATGCAAGGCGAGACGGTTTTGGACTTAGTTACCAAGGCCGATGGTTGTGCCTCGTACCATTATATGGATTTCTCAATTGACAATTATCCGAAGATGGCGAAACAATATTTGGAACAAATGGATGTGTTGCCACTTGTAACGTCCTATTCATCAATAGTGAAATCGGCAGAGATGACGTTGACCGACTCGTACGAGGGAAATATAGTGGTTGACTTTCAGGATACGAGCAAAAACAGTCTTTTGCAATTGAATGATTTGTTTGAAATAATTCTTCCCTAAATGTTCGAATACACTATTACTCCCCGTGTTGCCGACACCGATGCACTCGGGCATATCAACAACACGGTTTTGCCTTGTTGGTTCGAGGAGGCGCGTACTCCTTTGTTCAGGATATTGAATCCTACGATGGATTTTGACAAGTGGAACCTAATTTTGGCTCGCATGGAGGTTGACTATCTTCATCAGATATTCTTCCATAGCCCTGTAAATATTAAGACGTGGATTACTCGTATGGGAAATTCATCCTTCGACGTTATGCAGGAACTTTGGCAAGATGGGACATTGTGTGCCCGTTCAAAAAATGTCATTGTGCATTTTGATTTCAAGGCACAGAAATCACTCCCCGTTGTTGGGCAAATGCGAGCAGATTTAGAAGCTCACTTGCAATAAAATCCACATTTTTATTTTTCGGGAAAAATCATTATTTTTGCACCACAAAAAAACGTCTTATGACAAAGCAAAGGACAATTTCGCAAAAGGTATCGTTTTCGGGCAAGGGTTTGCATACCGGAAAGGTAGTGACAGCAACGGTCTTGCCAGCAGAGCCAAACACAGGAATTCGATTCAAACGAATTGATTTGGAAGGAAATCCCATCATTCCTGCCTTGGCCGAAAACGTTGTTGACACGGCTCGTGGAACCGTCATTGGTATTGCGGGAGCGGTAGTAAGCACCATCGAACACATGATGGCTTCGTTTCACGCACATCACATCAACAACGCCCTGATTGAGGTTGATGGTCCTGAAGTTCCTATCTTGAATGGTAGCGCAAAACCATTCTTTGACGAGATTCAAAGAGTTGGCACAACAGAGCAAGATGCCGAGATAGAATATCTTGAAATCACTGAAAAAACAACATATACCGAGCCCGAACGTGGCGTGGAAATCATAGCTTATCCGTGCGATACGTTTCGCGTCGATGTAAAAATCAGCTACGATTCCTTCATGCTTCGTAACCAGTTCGCAAGTCTGAGCGACTTGAACGACTTCGGAAAAGAAATTGCATGCTGTAAGACGTTCTGTTTCTTGCGTGAAATAGAAATGATGCTTGCCGCAAACTTGATTAAAGGTGGCGATTTGGACAATGCCCTGGTATTTGTTGACCGCAAGGTTTCCGACGAGGAAGTTGCTCGTTTGTCGGCTATCTTTAATCGTCCCGATGTAAAAATCGAGAAAGAAGGCGTGCTGAACAACACTCCCCTTTCATTTGAAAACGAACCTGCCCGTCATAAATTGCTTGACTTGATTGGCGACTTATGGTTGGTTGGCCGTCCTATTAAAGGACATATCATTGCTACAATTCCTGGCCATAAAGCCAATACGGAATTTGCGAAAATTCTTCGCAAACAGCTCAAACCTACGACAAAGATTCCTGCACCTAAAATTGACTTGAACGCAGAACCGATATACGACACACAAAAGTTGAAAAACTTGTTGCCTTATCGCTACCCGTTCCAGTTGGTTGACAAAATCATGTCGTTGACCGATACCGAAGTAATTGGTATTAAGAATGTTACGAACGACGAGCCATTCTTCCAGGGACATTTCCCCGAAGAACCCGTCATGCCAGGCGTTCTCATGCTTGAAAGCATGGTGCAATGTGCAGGCGTGTTTGCGTTGTCGCACGTTGAAAATTCTGCCGATTATCTGGTGTATTTCTTAAGTGTTGACAATGTTAAATTTAGAAAAAAAGTATTTCCGGGCGACACGCTCATCTTCAAATTACAATTGATTACGCCTATACGAAGAGGTATTGTCTATATGAAGGCATATTCTTTCGTGGCGGGACAACTTGTTGCCGAAGGTGAAATTAAAGCTCAAATAACTAAAAAAACGAATTAGAGTATGGATACATCTCTTTGTTTCATCCACCCAGATGCAAAATTAGGAAAAGACGTAGTTGTAAAACCTTTTTCTTACATATACGATGACGTTGAAATTGGCGACGGCACAATCATTGAACCAAATGTAACCATCATGCCTGGTGCAAGAATCGGCAAGAATTGTCACATTTTCCCTGGTTCGGTCATTTCGGCTATCCCACAGGATTTGAAATTTGTGGGCGAACATACCACAACGGAAATTGGCGACAACACGGTTATTCGTGAATGTGTGACTATTCACCGTGGTACAGCCGACAAGATGAAGACGGTTGTCGGAAGCAATTGCCTCCTTATGGGTTACGTTCATATTGCTCACGATTGTATCGTAGGAAACAATTGTATTTTCGCAAACTACGCGGCTCTTTCCGGTCACTGCATCATTGGCGATTATGTGATAATAGAAGGTAAGTCGGGGGCACAACAATTTATGGTTGTCGGCGACCACGCATTCATCGCTGGTGGAACATTTATTCGTAAAAACGTTCCCCCATTTGTGAAAGCAGCACAAGAGCCAATCCAATACATTGGCGTAAACTCCGTAGGTCTTGCCCGTCGCGGTTTCCCAGAAGCAAAGATTCGCGAAATTCAGACGATTTACAATCTGATTTTCTTACAGAAAGGTGTTCTTATGAAAGACGCTCTTGAAATGGTTCGTCAGCAAGTTCCACAATCTGCCGAACGAGATTCCATATTGACGTTTATTGAGAATTCACCGAATGGCATTATCAAGAAACCTTAAATTCGTCGTTTTACTTGCGTGTCTTAGTATCTCGTTTTTTTCTTGCAAGAGTGCTTCTCACAAGAAAAAGTATATCGAGGTAAACGGAATAGCCCAAGGTACGTATTATCGTGTGGTTTACGAAGACACGATTATGCGAAAGGCAGAATTTGATTCTTTGCTACACAACTTTGACACAACTTTCAGCATTTATATCGAGGAATCCCTCATTTCCAAGATAAATCGCAACGATACGAGCGTGCAACTCACCCCTGAATTTTGTTACTTTTTTGAACAATCCAAACGAATTTCTGCTATGACTGACGGACTGTTCGACATCACCGTCGGCCCGCTTGTAAACGCGTGGAAATTCGGGCCCGATACTATTGAGCATCCGTTACCGACTCAAAATCAGATAGATAGTATCTTGCAGTTTGTCGGTATGCATAAAATCAACATAGTGAACGGGAAATGCGTGAAAGACGACCCTCGTATTCAAATTACGGGAAATGCCAATGCACAAGGATATTCCAGCGATTTGCTCGCTCAATATTTAGACTCTTTGGGAGTACAAAATTATTTGGTCGACGTAGGAAGTGAAATGCGTGCAAAAGGAGTAAACGCAAAAAATAACATTTGGCGAATCGGCATTACACGTCCCGAAGAAGGAATAGACTCATTGCCAGTTGAAATGCAAAGCGAAATAGCCATCCAACTGAATAACAAATCGTTGGCTACATCGGGAAATTATCGAAAATTCTTCTATTCCAACGGAAAGAAATATGCTCACACGGTCAATCCGCACAC
>JAFZTG010000058.1 GCA_017618935.1 Bacteroidales bacterium
CATGGTGTTGAAGACAGAATCAACCCAGTGCATATCGGCACCTTGAAAAGGATACGACGCCTCTTTTGTCGATTCCGACGAGTTTAAGAAACCGTAACTCAACAACAGAATTCCCAGAACCAATATCGTATTTCGTAACATGTTTAACATTTCTCTTCTTTTTTTTCCGTAGAGACGCGCCATGGCACGTCTCTACATATACATCTCGTTTTATTTTTATGAGACGCAATTCATTGCGTCTCTACATAATTCTGATTCTATAAATATTCCATCAATTCCTTGTATAACAAATACATAGAATCAATGTCGGCTTTACATATTTTCTCATTTGGCGTATGTGGAAATTCTTGTGGAGCACCCACAAAACACCAATTCACGGCATACGGAATTTTTTGCAACGAAGCCCCGTCGCTTCCTCCTGCCGTTTCAACCTCACGTTGAATGGCTATATTCTCACGTTTGGCTATATTCAAAATCTTATCGACGTACGTCCTTCGTGGCAAATTGGTGTCTTTCATAGAAACCACGCAGCCCTTGCCATACTCTATTCCGTCGGTAATCCAAGTAATGTCGGCTATCAACGCATTGTGAATGTGGTACATTTTGTAAAGATGTCGCCAACAAAATTTCACATTTCCCGCACCTGTCTCCTCGCCTGTCGTAAAGATAATGGCACCATTTTTCATTGTTTGCGCAAGTTTGAGGGCCACGTACACGCCAACACGGTTGTCAAGGAATGGCGATGTGATATATTCGTCATCTTCACGGAAATTCGGCTTATAAGTAAGCAATGTTCCTCGTTCCAATTCTTGTTCACATTCATACACCAGACCGTCTTCGGTGGAACGGGCAATGCACGAGATTTCTTTTTCGTCAACAATGCCGACAAGTTCCGTTCCCGTCTCACAACGTGGCGAACCGACAGGAATCAACGATTTGTCATATCCAACCATAAAACCAACACTGTCAATGTGCACGACTATGGCAGTTCGTGGCGTTCCCCACACCAACATAACGCAATCTTGGTAATCTTCGCCGACAATCAGCTTGGGTTTATGACGAAACGAGAAACTATTCTTTTCCACATATTCGGCAATAAACATTGACAACCGACTTTCGTCACTTGATGGTGCAGAAATGCTACACAACTTTTCCAACAATCCGTATTCGCTACTCATTTTTTACCTCGACATTTAAATTTTGCAATGCAAGACAACATTCCTCGGCGAAACTTTTTGCCACGGCACAACGAAAGGCACAGGCCTCGTCAAACGTCTGTGACAAGATTTCACACTTATATCGCTTCAAAACATTCATCACTGCACTATTTTGTTCGTATGTAAAATTCAACGTGAAATATGACATAACGACTTTTTCCACAATTTTTGCCTGTTGCAACGCATCTTTGGTAGCCTCCTTGTACGCTTGCATCAGCCCACCGACGCCAAGCAAGATACCACCAAAATAGCGAACGACAATCACAACCACATTGGTAACACCAAACGCCTCCAACTGACCTAAAATCGGCTTCCCCGCGGAATTTGACGGTTCTCCGTCGTCGGAGCAACGAAACCGTTCGCCTTCGTTTCCCAACTTGTAGGCCCAGCAATGATGTCGAGCCGCATGATGTTCCTTGTGCAAAGCCTCAAGACGCATTTTTGCCTCATCTTCCGTCGTCACAGGATAGGCATAAGCCAGGAATTTGCTCCCCTTGTCCTTGTACAATCCCTCCGATGGTTGCTCTATTGTCTTAAAAGTCTCCGCCATATTCTAAAATCTCTCAAAATTACGAAAACACGGGGTTTGAGGAAATCTTCGGCACGCAAGTTATCAACGTATTGTACACAATAAAACCTATCCCAAAATCAACGACAAGGCGATTCCCAAATACGTACCTACGGCATATCCTACCAAGCCGATAGCCAGTCCGCTGACCAGAACTTTTTTGTTTCCCATAGCACCCACGACGGGCGGAATAAATGGCGGGGAACAAAGCAATCCTATATTTGCCACCACGAATAAATCGCCTTCAACCTTTGCCACTCGGCAAAAGAGCAAGTGAAGCGATGTAGCAACGAGCAACACCAATAACACGAATTCTATCAAGATAATTGCCGACGTCTGCAACGTGTAGAAATTGAACTGCGAAGCCACCACAATGCTGAACATCAGAATCAAAATCATTCCCAACTCGAATGTTTTGGGTATTGCACGTATTTGCTTGAAAAATGAGGCGATTATGGCAAATGTCGTTACCGAAAGTATGATAACCATTTCGTTCAACACACCTGTTATGAGAAGGGAAATGCCAACCGCAATGGCAAGAAAAACAACCGACAAACCCAATCCTATAAGCGTTTTTGGGAATGTCTTTGGTTGTAACATTCCTGCGTAATTTTCAACGTCGGTCATCGTTACCTCTATGTCGCTTGTCTGGTTTTCTGGTTCTTTGAAAGGAAGCAAACGGCGAAACAAGCGAAATCCACCACCTACAATGAACACAATCAATGGAAAAGTTACAAGCATTTCTATGGTAAGCAGACTTGTCATAATGGTAGAGTCCACGTGCAGAGCAGTGCCAAGAGCGGCAAAATTCATTGTACCTCCCGTATAAATGCCTATCATCATGGCCGAAAGATTTGAGAAATTTTCAATGCCACTATCGCGGAAAATGAAATAGCCAACAATAACGGCAATCACAACGGAAACCAAACCTCCAAGCAAAACAATGATAGTTTTGGGTAATGAATGAGCCCAAAGACGAAAATCGCAACTTAACAGCATCAATGGTATTGCCAACGGAACCGTAACATTCATAAACCATTTTTGTATGGCAAGCATTGTTGCCGCATCGCTACTGCCAGTTTCAAAAAGCGTTGCACCCGAAAGAGAAAGCACTATGCCCACCGCATAGGCAATAATGACTGAGCCCACTTTTTGTACCCAGTTCCATTTTTGAAAAGCGATTGCAATCAAAACAGGAAACAATACATATATCGCTACAACAAAACTGATACGCATTCTCGAAATGTTACGTGCAAAAATACTGTTTTTTATGGGTATAAAAGAGGGAGTCATTATAAAAAAACAACGAAAAACAAACTCCGAAAAAGAAAAAAATCTATATTTGGGAGTTACAATACAAAGTAAATTTTCATTATATGAAATCTTTTTTTCAATTCGGATTAGCAATTTCTTTCAGTCTCACAATTTCATTAGTCGCTGAAGCACAAAGTATTACATACGGTAGTGGTTATTCTGGTCCATTATGTAGCGAAACGGGGAACGGAACGGGCGCGTATTATACGGGCGAATATCGCAACTTGTTTGTCGAAATTTTAGGAAAAACGGAAAAACAGGTACAAAACAAAATCAACAAAATTTGGGAACATTTTTTCACTGTCGGTTCGTCATCGGCAGTTTATTATGAGGACGAACGAGACCACAACATGGCATATATTCTTGATGTTGGCAACAACGACGTCCGTACCGAAGGACAATCGTACGGAATGATGATTGCCGTGCAACTTGACCACAAAACTGAATTTGACAAACTCTGGCGATGGGCAAAAAAATATATGCAACATCAAAGTGGCATTTGGGAAGGGTATTTTGCATGGCAATGCAAAACTGACGGCACAAAAATAGATGTAGGTTGCGCACCCGACGGCGAAGAATATTTTATCACGGCCTTATTGTTGGCCTCGAATCGTTGGGGTAACGACGGCGACATTGATTATAACGCAGAAGCACAATACATTTTGAAAAGCATCAGAAACAAAGTCGGTAATGGCGGTGTTCACAACATGTACGACAGCGACAATCATATGGTGGTATTTTCTCCCCTTGGTGAAAATGTCAATTTCAGCGATCCGTCGTACTGCCTGCCCGGATTTTTGGAACTATGGGCTCGTTGGGCAGAAACCGACAACGAATTTTGGTACGATGCGGCAGAAGCGGCACGTAAACTTTTACGCTTATCATGCCACAGCGAGTCAGGATTATTCCCCGAATATAGTTTATTCGACGGAACACCATATCGTCCCGATTGGCAACAATATGACACCAAACAATTTAAGTTCGACGCCATCCGTTGTGCACTGAATGTCGGCATGGACTACAACTGGTTTCGCACCGACAGCGTGAATCAAGTAGCAATGATGACACGCCTGCTCAAATTCTTTGAAAAAGACGAAATGAGACACGGCTATTTTGACTGGAACGGAGATAATCCTTCGGGACCATATAACGAAGGGCTTGCCGGAACAAACGGCGTTGCCTGTTTTGCCGTTGACGACAAGGATTTGACGAAACAATTTCTACAGACACTCTGGTTTACCAATCCTCCAACAGGAGAATGGCGTTATTTCAACGGAATGGTGTATTTCCTTTCAATGCTCAATATCTCGGGAAATTTCAGAATCTACAAACCTACCACGGGAATGGAAATAATTGACACAACCGTCAACGATACATATAATAATGTAACCTATACGAAACCAACGGAATTTTCATACAACGAAGGCTGTAAAATCTATCACGTTCACGTGAATGTGAAAACAAACGTCGCCCCCACATCAGATTGCGGGACAATCTTATACCCCAATCCAGCTGAAAAAACGACAACAATAGCGTCCAGCAAAGAAGTTTCGTCGGTTGAAGTTAGAAATACCGTGGGAAAAATTGTGACGACCTCAACGACCAAAAGCATTGACGTGGCAAATCTGCCCAAAGGCACGTATCTGGTCACAATACAATTCATTGACAAAAGCAAAGAAATTGTAGAGTTGGCAATCAATTAAATCTATAAAAAATGAATGTTCATCTATAAATGCAATTTCTGGCAAGAAATATGAAATAATCAATTGTAATTAACGTTTTATCTATAAACTAAATTTTTAATGTTATGAATGTAAAAGATTTTTTAATTGGCGCTTGCACAGCGATAGTTGGAGCAGCTGTCGGAGTTGTACTTTGTTGCACACTCTGTTGTAAAAAATGTGACAAACCTTGTGACAAACCAATGCCACCATGTCCTACTGAACAAATGCGTGGTCCACATCACAATTTTGACGGACCAAAACATTTCGGAAAATGCGCAATGCAAATGGCTGACGAACTCAATTTGAGCGAAGAACAAAAAGCACAAATCAAGACTTTTGCTGACACGCAGAAAGAAGAATTGAAACAAATTCACAAAAAATTTGACGAATCGTTCCAATCAATTTTGACTGACGAACAGAAAGCAAAATTCGAGGAATTGAAAGCACAGAAAAAATGTCCGAAAGACAAGAAATGTCCAAAAGACAAACCTCAAGATGAGGACGAAGATTAAATAAAAAGGGCTGTCGATTTAGACAGCCTTTTTTTATGTTTAGTCGTTTTTCAAAAACCCGTTCAACGATACGTGAAAAATCATATATTTGTGTCCCGAATAGGAATAGATAATGAATTTTAAACGACATATCATCTTCATCGTAACATGTGTTTTGTGGCTTTCCGCCACATCGCAGAACGATGTCCGTCCACTCATAGAGAAAGGCAATTCTTTCTACAACAAGGAGGATTATCGCAACGCCGCAGTGCAGTACAAACACGCATGTCAACTAGATTCACTCTCGTTTGATGCGTGGTACAATTTCGGCAACGCTCTTTGCAAAATGAACAAATACATTCTTGCCACCGACGCATACAACAAGGCGATGAAACTTACCGCCGACAAGACTCTGAAAGCCAACATTTTCCACAATGCCGGCAATATGGAATGTGACCAGAAACACTACGCAAAAGCAATCAATCTGTATAAACAGGCGCTCATTCTCAACCCAACCGACGAGGACACCCGTTACAACCTTGCCTTTGCTCAAGAAGAATTCCGAAAAGAGGAAGAAGCAAGAAAAATGTTGGAAAAAATGAACGAGCAAATGAAAAAAGACGAAAAACCAAAGCCTTCGAAATTTGCCGAGGAATGCATGAAAAAAGCAATGGAACTTGTGCAGCAATTCAAGTTTGAAGAAGCCCTCAAACTCATGCAAGACAGTGCGAAGAAAGACAAGACCGTTGATTTGTTCAACGATTTCATTAAAAAATTAGAGGGAATTGTAACCATTATCAACGACAACAAAGAATGAAAAGATTTCTCACTATACTATTGATTCTCAGCGCGTTTTTAACCACATACGGACAAAAAAACGCTCAAGAATATTTCAATGCGGCTGCCATGTTGTATGCCGGAAACCAAACCGAAGCGGCACTGTACACCGTTTCGCGCGGTTGCGAAATTTTTGAGGCTGATTCTTCCCTCGCCCAATTAAAACGCCTGATTGAAAAAGACGACAACCAAAAAAATCAAAATCAAAACCAACAAAACAATAAAAATAACCAAGACGACCAGCAAAATCAAGACGGTCAAGGACAAAACGGACAGCAGGACGGTCAACAAAAAAATGACCAACAAAACCAGCAAGGGAACCAAGAAACCCAACAACAAGGCGACCAGCAACAAAACTACGACAAGCAGGAACAAGGCAAGGAAAGCCAGTCTGAACAGCAAGGCCAACAAGGCGAAAACAAGGACGACAAAAAAGGCCAGATTTCAGCACGACAGGCAGAAATGATGCTTGACGCAATCGAAAACAACGACAAAGCCGTACAACAACGCCTTATGATGCAAAAACAAAATAAGAAAAATAACAACAGGATTGAAAAGAACTGGTAAGGAAACGAGGTTCTTCCCTATTTTCTTACGCGCAAATAGCAACTATTCCACTGAATATCATATAGATATAAATAATCTTACGTAACTTTTCAGCAGGAATCTTATCAAATACTTTTCGTCCGAAATACGAACCAATCACGATACCTACGCAGGCATACAAACACGACCAGCCTACAAATGGCGTCACAAATCCTTTTTGAGCCCTAAAAATCGTCATTACCACATTCGTCAAAAAGAAATAAGCCTGACAAATTGCCATATAGGTATTCTTATCTTTCTCGGTTGCCAAGAAATAAATGACTGCTGGCGGTCCGTGCATACCGAACAAGCCGCCCATTACCCCACTCAACGCTCCCATAGAAACTTGGAGCGTCTTGGTTGGACGAACTTGTATTTTGGGACTGATGAACAAAAAGAATAAGCTCAACAAAATCAGCACTATGCCGAGCAATACCTGCAAAAACGAATCACTTGCAACAGCGACATATTGTATTGCAATGTACGAAAACACGATACAGGAACACATTATGAGCAAAATCCGTCGCAACGACACCAATCGCCACAAAACAAACAAGACATACAATGATTGACACGCGGACAAGATGCCCGACAATGTTGTCGCTTCATTATACGAAGGACACAAATATGGTAACATTGTCATTATGAAAACGCCGAAACCGAAGCCACATACGCGTTGTACGAAACTCGCCCCAGCACATAATAATATCAATGCTATAACAACAAACATTCTTTTTTTGTCGCTACAAAATTACAACAGAATTGGAGAAAAAAGCATTTATGGACAAAAAAAGGAGGGACAACTTGGGGCGTCATCCCTCCGCGAGGTGTGTAAGATACATTAATTTCTTCGCCACAAATATACATTTTTTTTTCTTGCAGACCTATGATTCAAAAAATATTTGCATTAAATCCGCTTTAAACGTATATCTACGACGAAAATCACATATCTAATTACTTTTCAACTTTTAATTTGTCATACATAGCACGAACCTTGGCCTTCG
>JAFZTG010000059.1 GCA_017618935.1 Bacteroidales bacterium
GCTGCAAAAAGTCTGTAACATTGCCATAGCCCCACGTACTAATTCCGGTGATGAATCGTTCTATGATTTTTTGCCTTACTTGTTCCCAAACTATCTGAGAGAGGCATGCAAGCAGGGTATTTATCGAGCCTACGTGAGACGTGAATACAATGACGCGAACGTTCGCGGTCCTATTGATGTTTCACGCCATATCCGTTACAATATTCCGTTCAATGGTAAAGTTGCGTACCACACACGCGAATACACCGCCGACAACAAGATTACGCAACTGGTGCGGCATACAATCGAGTACATTCGTTCCTTGGGAATCTCGATTCTCGATGATGATGTACGCGATGATGTTAGTAAAATCATCCAAGCAACGTCATCTTACTCAAGGAACGATCGTTCCAAGGTAATTGCCCAAAACCTGCATCCGGTTACGCATCCATATTATACGGCATACGAACCGCTTAGAGTTTTATGTCTTGGCATATTGCAACACAAGAAAATTAGTTACGGCGAAAATAGCGAAAATAACATTGCCGGGGTTTTGTTCGATGGAGCGAGCCTGTGGGAAGAATATCTTAATGTTTTGTTAAAAGAAAATTGCGATGGCAGGTTGGTTCACCCGAACAACCGAACGGGCGACAATAAACAACACCTATTTAACAAAGATGAATCAGACAAGAATAGAACCATATATCCTGATTTCCTTTGGGGTTTGTCAGATGATAAATATAGGGCCAGAGCAGTTCTCGATGCAAAGTACAAGCCTCTTGATGACAAGGGACTTTGTAGGGATGATGCATTCCAAATGTTGGCGTACATGTTCCGATTTGATTCCAAGAATGGATATTTACTGTATCCGCAAAAAAACAACGACACCAACAAAAATTATTCTAAAAACTACGCACTTTTTCGAGATGCAAGTATAACGATACAATCAATTGGATTTGAAATACCATCTCTGCCTTCGTTAGATAAAGACAAATTTGAAATTTTTATAAAAAAAATGAAGTCCGCCGAAGAAGCCTTCATCGACAGCATCAAGGAACTTTTGAAAAAATCAGAGAATAAACAAACCTAACACGTTGTTATTTGTCGCATTCGAATGCTAAATTGTCAGTTATAAACTGATAGGAGGCTTGACTATGACAAATGCAAGTTTAGGCTGGACACAAGACCAAGAAATCAAATGCTCTAATTGCGGAAAAATAACAAAATTTAAATCTGTCAATTTTGCAGAAGTTTGTGGCGATGTCCGCCTAAATTTCGTCAAGATAGCTTCTTGCGATAGCGAAACCTGTCCCCATTGCGGGAAGGAAATGGAAGTGGAAGTATCGTGGTGGCAAAGGGTATTCCCGTATAAAGCGGAGAATGGCGAAACCCTTTATCGGGTAGTTCCCTTGTGGTTCAAAGACAACAGCGAAGGATGTTCGGTTGATGATTTGAAAAATCCCACCACGTACGTTTCAAACACGTATGATTTTGACGACTTGCGTTTGGATTTTGATGGTGCAAACGAATTGGTTGAACACTTTTACGAACTCACCAAAGATTCCACCCTGCTCTCCGTTAAAGA
>JAFZTG010000060.1 GCA_017618935.1 Bacteroidales bacterium
GTTTATACTGGCTGCCGTAATACAACAGCCCTACAAAATTAGTCCTTTCGAACAAGGTGGCTGTGCCGTTAGGCACTTCCTATCGGTAGAAAACGATTATTTCTTCTATTAAACGTGCCGTAAGGTACGTTTTTTTAGAAATATCAAAAAATTTGAAAAGGGCGAGTGGCAAGGTCGAATTGCTCATCATCTCTTCATAAATGAAGCCATGCCACTGTTCCGCACATCGTGGCTCTACTCGAACCCTTTTCAATCCGCAAAAGCGGAAGTAACTATTAATTACTTTTGCAAATATACAACAATAAATTTGATTTGTCAATATTGAAAATCTACAGTATTCTTAACAACGATTACGCATAAAAAAGCCCTACCCGCCCCATCATTCCGACCGAAGGGAGAAATCTGCCACAACCACCTGATTGCACAAAAAAAGGCTGCCACAATGTGACAGCCCTACATAAACCTCACGGTTTTGTGTTGTAGAGACGCGATTAATCGCGTCTCTACTGAATTATTAATTATTCTACAAGAAAACTATTGCGATACACTTGGTTTGTCTGCGTATTTTTCAAACTATACAGATACACGCCCTTGCCAAGGCCTTTACCCACAACAAAACTGTTGCCGCTGGTTTGCATAGTATTTACTACCTTGCCCGTAACGTCGCTTATGGTGAGTTGGAACAAGTCGTTGCCAGCATTGTCGAATTCCAAAACGGCATAATCGCTGATTGGATTCGGATAGAGTTTCACCGTTGCGTCATACGGGATTTCAATAGCGGTGCTTTCCTCGTTTTTCAGAATCGTGTACGTCAATGTGTTCATAGTGGTATTGGTGACAACGGCAGGATTGTAGTCGAAGAAAATGTGTGCCGTGTTTTCAATCACCGTATTGTCGGGCAAATCGCGTTTTGCCTTGATTCTGTATTTCACAAAGCCGTGGCTTTCCGGCTCGTTCGTGGTGCTGTCGAGGAGCATAATGTCGTCGAATCGGAATTCCACCACGCCATCGCTCGTGTAATTCGTCTTGAGGTTGTGACTTGCCGCCACCACCTCAAACGTTTCCAAATCCAAAGCTGAAGAAAGCGTGTCGATTACGACGACGTTCTTTGCATAATAATTTCCCGTATTTTGGAAACGAATGGTATATGACAACGGCTCGTTCATCAACACAAGATTTTCGTCTGTAACTCCCATAGGGAACACGGTTTTATCGTTTGGGTCGAAGGAACATAGATTCTCAATATTTGTAGTATCACTACACAAAACAGATTCTGCATCCTTATATAATACAACAGATTCTAATAAGTCATTATCATTTAACCTCGAAGGCATTTCCAAAGTCAATCTTATCCATTTTTGTTCAAATGGGCGTATATCACCTATATTCCAATACATTGTTTTGGAGTCAACTGATATAGAATCGAATTTTAGTGAAGTAGAAAAAACATACTCAAATCGTGGGTCTATATCTAATTGTATGCATCCTTGTTCTACAGCGGTTCCCTTATTTTTAAAGAAAAGAAACATCTGAAAGTCTTCAAAACATACACCAGCATCTAATGATATTATGGATATTTCGGGTTTTCGTTCATCCTTTATATTTTTTATTCCGAAATCAATTCCCGACACATTAGTTTTTCCCAACGAGACTTCTGTCATTGGTAAAGCGCCACTCTTCAAACCGTTGGACGTTGTTTCAGTGGTAAGTTTCCAATTGTCGGATAGTTGCGGAATTATTTGATAGACAGTTTCTTCACCACACGAAAAAGAGTATTTTCCTGCGTTGTCGGTTTGGGCGTACACACTATCGGGAAGAATAAGAAGTTTTTGTTGCGGCAACCCGTATTCTTCGCCATCCTGTATGCCATTTTCGTTTTCATCGAAAAACACCGTACCCGAAATATGTATTTTACCAGAACCGATAATCGGAGAAAGGGGCCCCCTAACAACAACTTCACATCTCGCTTCAAGACCATTAGACGTCATTGCAATTACAGTTGCAGTACCAGCATTTTGTCCTGTTACCAAGCCATCTTGATTCACTGTAATAACATCTGTATCATTATCATCTACAACAAATAACACCGTTGGATTAGAAACAACTACAGGAGTAATTTGGGTAGTTATTAATTGGCTTTCTCCTTCTTCGAGTTCAAGATAAGGAGTCACACTTATAGATTCTACTTCTATCCACCTAACTGTAACTTCACAGTCACTTACGAGACCATTGCTACAGTATACCCTTATAAATGTACTACCTTCACTTATACCTCGTATCAGACACTTACCTCGGTCTCCGATTTGAGTAAGGTTCGTGACTTCAACAATATTTGGGTCAAAACTCTCAAAATAAAAAGCAGGGGGAAACTCGTATTGAGAAGGATTATCACTATGAGTTACAAATGTGGCTCCAAAATATTGGCTTTGTCCTAGTGCAAGTTCAAGAAACGGCCCGTCTTCTATATAAATGTATTCCACTAAATCTTGTCCCAGGGAGACGACACTCCATAGAGCCATCATCCAAAAAGTAAAAATCTTTTTCATAGCTTTCAGTATTTAAAAGTTAATAATTAGTTTTTTCAATAAGACAAAGATAGAAACAAAAAGGTTACAAAATAATTGTTATTTTTTTTTTGATAAAAATCATATTTTGCAAAACATCGTCTTTACTAGATTCTAGCCAAAATTTCCTCCGCCTTTGTTTCCTGCATTTTGAGAATGGCAAACCATTTCTTTCCCATATCTTTTAACGAGGCTCCAATGCTGTACAAATCATCATCAAGGATAAGAAATCGGTCATGGGATTTTTTTAATCGTTTTACCACAATTGGCGGATATTGCGCATTGTGGCGGTCAATGTCAAGTTGAAGTTGCTCGCCAATGCTATATGTATAAATTGTTGCCGTCACGCCGTCGGCACGTTTGGCAAGCATTTTCAATGTGGTTTCATCTACATAATTGTCAATCAATACAATATGGTGTGTTGCAGATTTTATGAGTCGGCACACAATCTCGTATGCGTCAAAGATTTGCCCATCGAAGAATATGCCTTCAACTGGCGGTAATGAGGTTTTTACAAAGAAATCAATTTTATCTTGATGGTCTTGAAGCAATTGGTCATAGTGTTGAAAATGATTTTGCATAGATTCTTCTATACGTTCAAATCGTTGATTTATAGCATATCCACGCAATAAGTATTCTTTCAACACTTTGTTTGCCCATTGGCGAAACAAGGTGGCGTTACGTGAATTAACACGATAGCCAACAGAAAGAATTACATCCAAATTGTAAAACTTTGTCTTATAAAGTTGTTTCCCGTCATTACCCATATATTCCAAAATGGAATATGTGCCATTTTCATCCAATTCTCCTGATTTATAGATATTTGCTATATGTTTCGATATAGCAGGTTGGTTCACACCAAATAAATCTGCGATCTGCTGTTGCGTTAACCAGACCGTCTCGTCGTTCATTCTCACCTCCAGACGGATTGTATCGTCGGGATTATACAAAACAATTTCGCCATTGTTTGGCGCAAATTGTTGATTGTCAGGTAATCTTTCCATGGTTTCATTTTTATTTTGCGACTATAAAAATACCTTATCCATCTGCAAAGGTGCTTTGGTAAAGGCTTAGACAAAAATAGAAATTTTAATTAAAAATGAAAAATAATAGAGATTAATTATCGTTCATAAATCTTGGCAAATGTTTTAAAATGAATCCAAAAAATTTAACTTTGCCTCGATTTACAATGAAACTCATTATTGACATAGGAAATTCGAGAACAAAATTTTTCGTATTTGACGGAAAAAATATCGTGTATTCCACGATTATCGACAATTCTCAACTTGAGAATATTTATCTCCCCTATGTTCATTGCATAGATTCTGGCATTATTTGTAATGTTTCCAACATTGAAAATGCTAACATTATCAATCAATTTCATAGCGTGAGATTCACAATTTTCACTCACGAAACGCCCATACCAATACAAATACGTTATAAAACGCCTCAAACGCTCGGCTTGGATAGAATCGCGGCAGCAGTAGGCGCAACAAGCATTTCGAGCAACACAAACAAGTTAGTGATAGACCTCGGAACTGCCATTACGATTGATTTCGTAAACAAAGACAACGAATTTGTAGGCGGCAACATCTCACTCGGAATGCACAGTCGTTTTCGGGCATTGCACGAATTTACAGGGAAATTGCCACTGTGTTCGGCACAAGAAACGACGACACTCACAGGTCAAGACACGTTTGAAGCGATTCAAAACGGGGTAATTCTCGGTATTTGTCACGAACTCGACGGATATATCGACTCGTATTCATCTCAATATCAAAACCTTACAACATTTTTAACTGGAGGTGACTGTCTTTTCTTTGAAAAACGACTAAAAAATCACATCTTTGCACAGCAAAATTTAGTCGCCTTAGGACTATATACAATATTAAAGTACAATGAAGAATAAAACAGGCCTACTTATAGGATTTTTATGTGTTTGTAGCACACTGTTCGCCCAAAGGCAAACGGCATCTCCATTGTCACGATACGGATATGGCAATTTCTACACCTACACCAATGCATACAACCAAGCACTTGGCGGCATAGGCGTTGGTACGCAAAACAAGACACAACTGAATTTTCTGAATCCAGCGCAACAATCAGCCATCAAAGGCGAAACGTTCTTATTTAACGTAGGTCTTGGCGGTGATTTTCGTACCATAGAAGACAACGCATTAAAAAACACGACATCAAGCGTGGGACTGGAGTCTTTCTCATTTGCATTTCCCATCATTGCAGACCGCTGGGGAGCAGCCGTAGGTCTATTACCATTCAACAGCGTTGGCTACTCCATCCAGACGTCAGATTCACTGACACGCTATAAATATAGCGGTACGGGAGGAATTAACCAAATCGCATTCAGTACGGGATGCAGAGTATTCAAAGGATTGTCGTTAGGCGTCCAGGCAAGTTACATGTTCGGCACGACCGACTACACGGGAGAAAATTATTTTGAGGAATCTGGCGCATACTACACAAGAAAAAATTTGGAATACAAGACCAACGGTTTTCTGTGGAACGCAGGCATACAATATAAGTATGACATTAACGAGTCGTACTCATTCGTCATTGGAGCCACGTTCAGAACAATGCAACATCTTTCATACAAAGCAACTACATACTTTGGTTCGTACACCACCGGCGGCGTAACCGAAACGCAGAAAGACACCGCTACCCTTTCAAGTTTCTGTTCTACTACCGACATACCTACGGAATTTGCAGTGGGTATGAGTTTCTCAAAAGAGAACACTTATTTACTTGGAGTTGACTTCGGCATGCAAGATTGGAAGAACATCTCCTGCTACGGCAAGGTTGACAACAATCTTGAGCAAACGAAATACGTCAAGTTTGGTGGCGAATATATCCCCGACTACAAATCTTCAAAATTCTACAAACGTACACCAATCCGTGTAGGATTCCATTATTCGGAATTGCCTATCATCATTCAACATAATGGTGAAAACGCACAAATCCAGGAATATGGCATTTCGCTTGGTTCACGAATCAAGTCGAAACAGACACAAAACAGACTAGAACTCTCGTTAGACTTTGGCAAGAGAGGAAATTCAAATTTGGCAAAATATTTGCAAGAGACATATATACAATTTAAATTAAATGTAACTTTGCAAGAAGTTTGGTTTACGAAACGAAAAATTAATTAACAATGAAAAGAGTATTTTCAATTATCACAGTCACTGTTTGCTCCGCACTTACGTTGGGAGCATTCGCACAAGTAGATTCTACGTATTGCCAAGAGAATCAAACAGTATATCTTTTGCGTTACAAAAATGAATCGAAGACCAAGGAATTTACGCCGGAAACTATCAATGCGTGGAGAAATTTGTTCCTGAACTGCCCTACACAGTCGAAAAACACGTACATACATGGTGTAAACATCTATTCTACGCTTTATAAAAAAGAAAAGGACGAGGCGAAGAAAAAACAATATCTCGATACTGTTATGTTGATCTATGACAACAGAATCAAGTATTTTGGTGAAGAAGAGAACTATATTGGTAGAAAAGGTGCCGACTTATATATGTTGGATCCGACTCAATACGAGAAAGCATACGAATATTGTCGCCAATCTATCGACCAAATGGGAAACAACGCCGAAGCAAAAACTATGGTGATGTGCTTGCAGGCCGCTGTCAAGAAATACCAAAACAAGACGATGGAGAAAACCGACGTGATTGCA
>JAFZTG010000061.1 GCA_017618935.1 Bacteroidales bacterium
AACGTCATTCTGAACGAAGCGTAGTGCGTGAGTTTTCTACAAATCGTCATTCTGAACGAAGTGAAGTGCGTGAGTTTTCTGCAAAACGTCATTCTGAACGAAGTGAAGAATCCAGTAAAGTTTTTTCGAATTGATTTAGGATGGGGAACGCCTTCCCCTGATTGCAGCCCCGGCATACGTCATTGCGAGAAACATGGTGACGAAGCAATCTATGCCGGGTCTTCCATCACCCCTTCGCCTAAGGGCTCCGCCCCTAAAACCCCATTGCAGAGTGAATTTTTTGAAGTCTTTCCTAGCTTGGTTGGGAATCTGTTTTATCTTGTTTGTAACTTGCTTGCTGTGCTAAAAAAAGAGCCGTCCCGTAAAGGACGACTCTATGAGGGTTATTGGAATTATGTATTTGTTACTGTGTTTTAATCTTGATTTGGTAAGACTTTGTGTTTGTTGTAACCTAAAATGATACGATCACCAGTGTTCTTTATACGCTCGATTTCAACTTTGATTTTTGTCGTTGCACTTGGTGTTGTGAATTCAACTTTTCTGAATGTTGATGGCTTTTCTAGCATTCCTGTTTTTAGTGACGAAGTTATTATCCTATTTGTATTTGCGTCGTAAATATTGAGTCGGAAGTTGGAGGATATATTTTTGAATGCGGGGTCTAACGCGTAATCTCCGCGAACGAGCCATGCGATTGCGATAGCGTATTTTTGTCCCGGTTCTACATTTTCTGTGAATGATAACTTTTCGTTTTTGAAGTAGTCCTCATTGTTTCCATACCAAAAACGTGAATAATTATTAAATAGCAAATCGTCAAATGTTGTGAGCCTTTTACTTTTAAGGCCTTCAGTATTTTTTGCTCGAATTTCGCTGGTCAGGTTATCGGAATATGCACTTAACCAAAGAGCTTTTACAACTTCTGGATGCCATTTGTAGAAAGGATGCTTTTGAAGAAGGTCCGCGGTCATTGCTGCTGCAACAGTGGATGCGCCCCAACTATCTGTAATTCCTATGAAATCAGAATTATTTCCGTCGTGTTGGACTTTTTCCTGTTTTGTGAATAATGCGTTTGATACCATATATATTTCGGGCTTGTCGTATCTAGATAACGAAACTCCTTCGCTTAAATAAGGTAATTGAGTATTATTGTCTAACGTGTAATGCCCGTAAAACCTTTGGTTTGAGCCAGAAAGACCTATTCTCGTTCCTTTGCTCTGGCTTGTTATACCACTAACGCTAATGGCGTTTAACGAAAGGCCTGCTCCTGTTTTTTGACCGTTTTCAGTGTATGGGACAAATTCAATAACTCTGTTTTTGTAAATGTAATCATCTAATGCTGCTGCTTCTGCATTATATGTCGTTTGATTCTTTAATGTTGTTGCGATTACGTTGCCGATATGCATTGTATTGGCGGGATCGTCGTATTTGTATGGATTTTGTGGATGCTGTGCATATTGTCGTCCATTTCGATCTTTAAACGAGTGAATATAAGCTCTTTCTGCAACGTATTCTATGAAGTATTTTGCTTCGTGATTCTTTATACCTTCTTTATAATTTTGAACTCTGGAATCAGTGCAATTTTTATTTCTGTCGTATGTGAGATCGTCGTCTCCAACGATATTGTAGATACCTATACCCTGACCGCATGAATGGATGTAATTTCCTATCAAACCTGGTGCGCTCAACACACAACGCATTGATGTTGATCCGTTGTTCAATCGGTCGTCCATGTATTTATTGTAACCAATGGCTGCTAAAGCGGTGTTTTCGTTTTCGGGTGAATTGTAAGGTTTGTAACTTACGTTATGATTGTAACTGAACGTATAGAATGCACTTGCGTATTCGTCTTGTTTGATTGTATAATCGCTTGAAAAATCATATGCTATGTTTTGGCAGTTGTTTCCGGTTTTGTTTGGGTATGGGGTGAAATTATTGTTTTGATATTGGTTGATTGGTTCGTTTAGTCTTGCTTCGTCGTTTTTTTCAAAGGTTTCTATTTCGGTAAAATAACGGTCTTTACTTTTTTTGTAACCATTCAGATAGTAAATATCTGTTGCTTGTTCATATTGGCCCCATGTCTTTTTGACTCTTGTTGGAGTGTATGTTTTTGCAAGTGCTGCGGGCTTGGTTTTGTTGTTCTTCGCCTTTACAGCCGTGTTCTTTTCGAACTTTACGATGCCCGGATTTTTGGCGTCATTGCTGTTGATGGTTTTTCCTTGCGCATTGAATGTTGCTGCGTTTGCGGAAATAGCTATGCATGGAATAAGAAGCATGGATAAGCGCTTCATAAGTCCTCCTTATTGTATAATAAGTTGTTTATTGTATTAGTAC
>JAFZTG010000062.1 GCA_017618935.1 Bacteroidales bacterium
ACTGAAAAATAATATATTTGTATTCCGAAAAAATAAGATTCTTGACAAATGACGGTATGAGGCAAGAGAATAAACATCTGCTACTAAAACTGCTCAAACAGCATAAGGAGTTGGGTATATCGGAACAGATAGACTTCGACAAGTTCTATCTGTATTCCATTATCACACACTCCACCGCCATCGAAGGTTCAACGCTTACCGAGGTGGACGCCCAATTGTTGTTTGACGAAGGAATATCGTCGGGCAAACGCACATTGATGGAACAGATGATGAATCTCGACCTCAAAGTTGCCTACGACTATGGTCGCCAATGGATAGCACAGCATAAACCTATCACTGTGGATTGGTTGATTACACTTGCAAGCAAGGTAATGGCAAGAACTGGTAGCGAATATAATTCGTTAGGTGGTACATTTTCTGCGGCAAAGGGCGAATTACGAAAATTGAATGTCACGGCAGGACTGGGTGGAAAGTCGTATCTGTCATATTTGAAAGTGCCACAACGTCTTGCCGCTTTCTGCGAGGAACTGAATAAAAGACGTAAATCTGTTGATGATTCAGACGTGGCGGCTATCTACGACCTCAGTTTCTGGGCTCATTTTGAGCTGGTCAGCATTCATCCTTGGGCTGACGGCAACGGCAGGACAAGCCGTTTGTTGATGAACTTGTTGCAGTGGGAATTTGGCGTTTTGCCAACAAAGGTTCTCAAAGAAGATAAATCCGAATATATTCAGGCATTGATTGACACAAGGGAGAATGAAGACATCAACATTTTCCTTGATTGTATGACTCGCCTGCATTGCCGACATCTGCAATCCGATATAGACCAATTTATTCAATCAACCAGTGGGAAAGTGGCCGATAAAATGGTTTTACAGCAGAAAATGGTCGATAAATGGTCGATAAAACCGTCTTTGGCACAGAAAATGGCCGATATTTTGTGCTATGTGGTCGATAAAGATGATTTTACGACGGAAGAAATCGTATCACACTTTGGATATGCAGGAACATCCGCCAAACGCTACTTACGTCAACTTGCCGAGTTCGGCTATCTTAAAGCGCATGGAGGAAATAAGAATAGACGTTACAGCTGTTTGAAAACGACAGTTCCATCTTCAACCACAGCATAATACTTCGGCATTGCGTCAATAAAAAAACAGTCCTTTATTTCTTTGGGAACTTCAACCCGCGTATGTCCAACAATCTGACGGTAGCCGTCAATCTTATCCTGCAATAACGAACCTGGTCGAATCCAAATAGGGGATTGGGAAACCGTGTCGCCATATTCGTCGTAGCCGCAATATAGGTTGAAATCAAACGTACAAAGCGGCAGGTTGTCAAACGTAATATCATACACATCGTTCAAACAGGCAATGTCGGAAAGCCACGTTTTCGACACGCCGGCATGAGAGAAAATAATATCATCGTGTATAAAAACAGGTTGAATTAACCGTTCGTCGTAGAGAAATTGCAGATACTCCAGACATTCGTCGCTTGTCTTCTGGTTCCATTGGCTGCTCTGCTCGTTGTTGAGATACGAAGCATCGTGGTTCCCATATAGCAGCACACAACGGTCTTGTAACTGTTGCTTAACGTCAATCAATTTACGCAACGTTGTTTTAAACACATCAGGACTAAGATTCTCATGAGAATCAACATAATCGCCTAAAAAGACAACCTTGTCGAAAGTCTTTTTTTTGAGGATTCCTTCCCAATCCATCAAACCGTGTATGTCTCCAAATACGAGTATTTTCATACTTGTGCGATTTTGTTTTTTCCTATTGTTTCCCGGTTAATAGGGTATCGCTAATATAGCAATTTTTTTTAAGGATGACGGTTCACCTTTTAAAAATCTTCGTTAAAAGACAGCTCTTTTTTGCAAATTATCCCTACTTTTGTGCGTTAAATATAGAGTTGTGAAGAAGATAGTAGTCTCATTTTGCTTTTGGTTTTTGTCGGCGATAGGTTTCGCTGCCGAAGGACTGTGGATTCCAATGCTGGTTGAACAGCAAATTCTGCCCGATATGCAGGCGCAGGGTTGCAAACTTACCGCCGAACAAATTTATAGTGCCGAAAAGGCGTGTTTGACCAATGCCGTAGTACAAATTGGCAATGGTTGTACGGGTAGTTTTGTGTCGGGCGAAGGATTGGTGCTTACAAATTACCATTGCGTTGAGTATCATATATCTAAAGCGTGCGAAGGAGGAAAAGAATATCTAAGAGATGGCTTCTTCGCAAAGACAAAGGACGAGGAAATCCCGACAACTCGTCTGTCGGCAACAATGATGCTCGCAATGTTCGACGTGACCGACCGTGTGCTCGATTTGAAGAAGGGCGGACTGAATATGGAGCAAATCACCGATTCCATTACCAAGGATTCAACCACGGAATATCATTTTTCCATTGAAGAGTTTTTTGCTGGAAACCAGTATTTTATGTTTAAGACGAAAAGCTACACCGACGTTCGTCTTGTTGCGTTTATGCCAGCCGACATTGCACAGTTTGGAGGCAATGCAGACAATTGGAGTTGGCCTCGCAGCAGTGCCGATTTCGCCTTGCTTCGCGTATATGAAAACAACGAGCCGGTTCAACCACGAAAATCGTTGGAAATCAATACGAAAGGTGTGAAAGAAGACGATTTTACAATGGTTATAGGGTATCCTGCCGAAACAAAAATGTATGGCTCGGAAGGGGAGTTGTCAATGATAATCAATGAGTTGAATCCTGCACAAATTGCGATGCGCGACATTCGTTTGCGACCAATTTGCCTATATATGGATAAGGGCGAAAAAGAATATCAGGAAGTGTATGCTCAATATTCCTCGTTGTCGAATTATTATGTAAAATGGCAATCGGAAGGAGAGGCGTACAAGAATTCTCATGCTGATTTGGCTCGTCGCGAAAGGGATGCAAATCTTGAGTATTGGTTGAAAAAAAATGATTCGTTAAAGGAACAATATAAAGATGCGTTTTTCTTATACGATAATTATGCAGAATCATATTATGCCGCATACAGAAAGTTGGTGGTCTGCATGGAAGGGTTGTGGCGAATGAAGACGTTATTGCCGTCGAGCATAGTCCTTTCGACGGATGGTCCAGGTATGGGTACGAGTTTCCTACGGGGGGAAAAGTTCCTTGACATTGTGAAAAAATACAATCCCGAATTGGAACGTTCGGCTTTCATGTCGATGGGGGTATTGTTGATTATGCAGGACAAGGAACATATCTCGCTGCCGTCACTACAGAATTTAAAAACTTTAGAAGATTTTGCAAAATTTGAAGACAGCGTGTTTAACAAAAGCGTGTTTACCAACTACGACCGCGCCAAGAAGTTCCAGAAAAAGATAAACAAGAAATGGAAATACACTGAAAAAGATACTACTGGTGTTATGGAAGGTATATGGGACCTCGATGTGAGGCAATATCTCAAACATAACGATGCCTTATTTAGATTTACGCAAGATGTGTGGATTGAGTTGCAAACCCTTTATACTGAGTACGAAATGGCGAAACAAACGTTCGACAGCGTGAATTATATACGTCAGAAGGCATTGCTTGAATACACTCACGGTGCTATGTTTCCCGATGCAAATAACACAATGCGAATAAGTTACGGCACAGTTAAATCCTATACGAAGAAAAAAGGTGGTGCAGTATATGTTCCCGATAATCCATATTTAAGACGTGGGATACCGAGAGATACGAAAGTAGAACCTGCTGACTCTGTTGTTCACTATCCGTATTATACCACGCCTGTGAGACTGGTAAATATGATAAAAGAAAAACCTCGTGAGTACAAGGCTAACGATGATTTTCAAGTTATGCTGATGATAGAGGATGCAAGTCGAGCTGCTGAATCTATTGCGAAAATATATGAAAAAGCGTTAAATGGTGATTCGGTTGTTGTGTCACAAGATGCAAATACAGATAATTATGAACCATTTGTGCTGAATTTCATTACAACGTGTCAGACTTCGGGCGGAAATTCGGGCAGTCCCGTGCTCGACGCCAACGGCTATTTGGTCGGTCTGAACTTCGACCGAAACAAGGAAGGCACGTTGAGCGACTATTATTATGATGAATCCGTTTGTAGAAACATCTGCGTTGATATCCGATACATTTTATTCTGCCTGAAACAATATGGCAAGGCAGACAATATAGTGAAGGAATTATCGTTAGTGAAATAAATTGATTGCTATGAGAAAATTTGCGTCGCTTGATACAACGAATAAATTATTGATGTTGTTGGTGTTACCAATGATGTTTTTGATTTTGAAGGAACTTTCCAACATTTTTGTTCCTTTGATTGTGGCGTGTTTCTTTGCCTTGTTGTTTATGCCGTTTCTACGTTGGACAACTCGCAAGAATATCCCTCGTTTTGTTGCAATCATTGTGATTTTTGTGATTTTCATTGTCGTCGTCCGTTGTTGTATTTGGATTTTGCAGCTCACGAGCCAAGAAATCCGTAACACCGACGTACAGACGTGGCAGGCGATTTATGCCAATTTCAAGGATTTTGTCATCCGACTTGCTGTAATTGCAGGGTTGAGCGAAGAATCAATCTTGGAACATTTTCAGGAAACTGACTTGATATCGACATTATACGAGAATGCGGGCAACGTGTTCAATGCCGTTCGCAAGACGTTCTCTATTGTCTTTATGTCGATTTTCTTTATGATTTTGTTGCTGGCAAGTTCGTTCAACGGGCAACGATTTTTGGAAGTGTTGTTGCTCAAGGATAAAACCTCGTCAATGCGAACGTACATTACCATAGAGAAAAGTATCTCGAAATTCATATTGGTAAAAGTGCTGATAAGTTTGTTTACGGGTATTTCATTCACCGTCTTGTGTTATTGTTTCGATGTGCAGTTTCCCATTTTCTGGGGCGTGCTTGCGTTCGTGCTGAATTTTATTCAGATGATAGGTTCCATTATTTCCACGGCAATTATGTGCGTGTTTGCCCTCACGTGTTTGCCCACAATGTCGGTGACAATATTGTTCATTGTACTCGCAATTGCAATTCAACTTTTGTTCGGTAGCATTCTGGAACCGATTTTTATGGGAAAGACTTTCTCTATAAACACGGTGACTATCATTGTCATGTTGTTCTTCTGGGGTTATGTGTGGAACATTCCGGGAATGATTTTGGCAGTTCCTTTGACCGTAGCCATGAAAACCATAATGGAACAATTTGACCGCACAAAGAAAATAGCCGAATTGATGTCGTAAATTTTATGAGACAGTTTGCTCTCTTATGTTTTGTTCTTTTTGCCTTTGGCTGTACGAAATTTACCTATAACCGATATGTTATAGTGAATAATTCAAGTTATCCATTGACGATTGTAAACTATGACACTTCGTATTATTTGAAAAAAGACACAATATATATAGGTGTTGATTCAATTTACGAGGATATTGCTGAAAATAATGGAAGAGCGAGAATAGTTTCAAATATTTTTTACAAGCATTCTGGCGATAAAATTTCTGACTCTCTCAAAATCTTTTTTGGTACGGAAAAGGTTTTATGTTTTTATTCAAAACCACAACTTTCAGAACCAGAGAATAGGAATTTATTAGATGTGAAAAAAAGTTTCAAGAAACAGAATTGTAGAAATCCGCAAGGATGCGATTATTATTATGTAATAACGGACGAAGATTTTGAAAAAGCAATGAAACAAAATATTATTCAACCTGAAGATTGTGCATTTTCTTCCATTCCTTGATGAATGGGGGAGTTGTCCACATTAAGTTGTAGTTTGTGTCAAGAAACACTTGTGTGGTGTAGCCAGTGACGCAAAGCTCGTTTGTGGCTAAATCGTATATCTCGTAGTCGAAAATAAGTTTCGCTGCATTCGTGTTACGGAATTTTATCACCACCTTGGCTCTGTCTTGATATTTGAGAGGTCGTTTGTAGTTGAATTTTAGTTCCACCAACGGGGCCAAAAATCCAAATTCGTACATTCTCATATATTCCAACTGGTATTTTCGTCCGAATTCTTCCCGTGCGTCTTCAAAATAGAGGGCGTATGAGCCGTGCCACACGATTTGCATGGAATCGACTTCGCTAAATCGGATGTGAAATTCTTTCTCGGCTTGTAAAACAACTTCTTCTGCCATATTATTTACTTTCTTGGTCGGTTAAGGCAACTTTTATTTCTCCTTCGGCAATCAGCGTGTCGTTACATTCAACTTTTGCGTTGAGCATAGTCATATTGAGCATTCCGCTAAACGTTTCCTCTACCGTTGTGTGTAACACGTCGCCAACCTTGGGGTAGTGATGAATCGTAAGGTTTTTGATGGAACCGACAACGCCGATTTTCACCGTCTTTGATTCCATGAATTTATTTATGTATCCGATTCTTGCCGCACAGGTTTGTGCCATATTCTCTATAATTCCGCCTGCTGAAAGTTTGCCCGTTTCGTCAATCATGCGATTGTCGGGAAGAATGGTCAATTGAGAGGATGCTATTTTCCCTTCAAAAGACGACAATTCGTCAACCATCATAAATGGAGCTCTTTGTGGTATCAGTTGTGAAGCAGGAATGGGAAATTCGGTATTCATAATGCGTTATTTGTTTCCAAGACTACGGTTATACATTTTTGCAACGTCTTCTTTCAATTTTTTCAATTCCGAAGGAACGAAATACATCATATGACCGCCGTCGTAATAGGTAAAGGTGATTTTGTCACGTAATTGAGAGGGGAGATTCATATGATTGATGGCATACGATGTGCCAAAGTAGCTCGTTGCCAAGTCGTATCGTCCGTTAGCTACCAACACCTCCATATTCGGATTGACGAACATTGCGTAACGTAATTCGGGTGTTACGTTGAGATATTTTCCGTCACCGTATTTCCACGGACGTACGTCGCCAATCAGATAAAATCTGTCGTCAATCGAGTAGTTGAGTTCGTTGCGAACGTAATCGTTGAAAGCGGCGCTTACAGCACCAGCAATTTCGGTATAACTTGGGTCTTCCGTCGCATAATCTCTCTCGTTTTGAGGGTCAGGCATGGTAAGTCTACCGTCATATCGCCCAATGAGCAGATTTTGTTTGTCAAGCAACAGCTTTCTGAACTGCCAACTTGGAATTTTCAGGTCGTGGTCAAGAATAATGTCGGCATTGATGCCAATCAGACCTTCCATTTTTTTTGCCAAAGCATATTTCTCGTTAATTGACAGCAAATCACCTTTCATAAGGGCTACTGCGTATTCGTTTATGGCAAAATCCTCAACGTCTTCAATAAATTCGCTGATTTCCACCGTTGGCGTTACAACTTCGTGATAAACGGCCAATTCGGCAAATACGGGCAAGTTGCAAACGTATGGCAACACTTGGTTCGTGTTGTATTCGCGAAGTGTCTCAAAATCAAGAGCACACGAAATGAGTGAGATGCCGTTGAAATACATATTGTAAGTATCTGTAAGATAATCAACTACACCACAGGCACGAGTAGTCCCATAGCTTTCGCCAGCAAGAAATTTCGGCGAGCCCCAACGTTTATTTTGGCTAGTCCATTGATTGATGAAATCGCCCGTTGTCTTTATATCGTTCTCGTAACCATAGAATTGGTCGGCTTTTTCTTCGCCAATTGGTTTGCTGAATCCGCAACCTACAGGGTCAATGAAGACTAAATCGGTAATGTCGAGCCAACATTGGTCATTGTTCACCAAATTGAATGTTTTGGGAGGATTTTCAGCCTTGCCATATTCCGATGTCAAAACTTTCTTGGGACCGATTGCGCCCATGTGCAACCACGCCGAAGATGAACCCGGTCCGCCGTTAAAGACAAATGTGATAGGGCGGGTACGGACATCAGAAACGTCGCTTTTGGTGTATGCAATGTAAAAAATATTGGCAACAGCTTTGCCTTCTTTGTTTTTAAGGGCGAAAAAACCTGTCGTAGCTTCGTAGTTGACAGTTTTACCGTTTACCGAGACGTGTCCTGTCGTTTTTACCGTTTGGCTTGTATCTTGTGCGTGTAGCAAAGAAAATGCACACACAGACACAATTAAAAGAATGAACCTTTGCATAGTCTTAAATTTTATACAAATATAAACAACTTCTTCGAATTCTTTTATTTTCCTAATCAAAAGTAGAAACGATGGTTACATTGTCTTTCGTATTTTTCTATCGTTTTTTAGTTCCTCAAAACAATCATATTATAATGTGTATTCATATTCGTTTTATTAACAAAAAAATGTTGATAAAAAGTCGGGGAGATAGCACTGAAAATACGTAAAAAAATAGGTAATTTGCTATGAATGTTTAGTGGGCAAAGTTGCCCTCAGGAAAATAGTAAAAAATGTCAGAAGAAGTAGAAAAAATTGGTGGAGAAAACATTATTCGATTCGATATCGAAAAAGAAATGAAATCGGCGTACATCGATTACTCGATGTCCGTAATTGTAGCAAGAGCATTGCCGGATGCGCGTGACGGTTTGAAACCCGTACATAGAAGATTGTTGTTCGGTATGGATAAGATGGGTAACACGCCCGACCAACCTTATAAGAAATCGGCCAGAATCGTGGGTGAGGTTATGGGTAAGTTCCACCCGCATGGTGACTCATCTATATATGGTACGTTAGTGCATTTGGCACAAGACTGGAACATGCGTTATCCTATGGTTGACGGTCAAGGAAACTTCGGTTCCATCGACGGTGACTCGCCGGCTGCTATGCGTTACACGGAAGCACGTTTGGCGAAAATTGCGACGGAAACGCTTGCCGACCTAAACAAGGATACGGTCGATATGCAGAAGAACTTCTCGGAAGAATACGATGAACCTACGGTATTGCCGACGAAGATTCCTATGCTGTTGGTAAATGGTTGTTCCGGTATTGCTGTTGGTATGGCTACCAATATGGCTCCTCACAATCTTTCCGATACGATTGACGCTATCATTGCGTATATTGATAATACTGAAATCACAATTCCTGAACTTGCCGCTGTAATCAAGGCTCCTGATTTCCCAACAGGAGGAACGATTTATGGTTATCAGGGCGTGCTTGACGCTTACGAGACAGGTCAGGGTAGAATTGTGATTCGTGCAAAGGCACGTTTTGAAAACGAGAATGGTCGTGACCTGATTGTGGTTGACGAGATTCCATATATGGTCAACAAGGCTGAATTGATTAAACGTACTGCCGAGTTAATCACGGACAAGAAAATCGAGGGAATCACCGAGGTTAACGACGAATCGGACAAGGAAGGTATGCGTATCGTTTATACGTTGAAGAAAGATGCCGTACCTAATATTGTGTTAAACAAATTGTATAAATACACGTATCTACAATCCTCATTTAGTGTGAATAACGTTGCCTTGGTCGGTGGTCGTCCAAAGACAATGAATTTGAAGGAAATGATCTCGGTATTTACCGAACATCGTCACGAGGTTGTTGTTCGTCGTACGCAATTTGACTTGAAAGAAGCAGAGAAACGTGCACATATATTAGAAGGACTTATCATCGCGTGTGACAACATCGACGAGGTTGTTCACATCATCCGCGCTTCTAAGAACGTGGGCGAGGCACGTGAAAACTTGATGAAACGATTTGCGTTAGACGAGGAACAGGCCAACGCAATCGTTGAAATGCGTTTGCGTCAGTTGACTGGCTTGCAAATGGATCAGCTTCACGCAGAATATGAGGAATTGGAGAAGAAAATCGCATATTACAAAGACGTGTTGGCTAACTACGATATGCAAATGCAGATCGTGAAAGATGAATTGCTCGAAATCAAGGCAAAATATGGCGATGAACGTAAAACCGACATTCAAATGTCAGCCGAAGAATTCAATCCTGAAGACTTCTATGCTGACGAAGATGTGGTAATCGCTATTTCTCACTTGGGATACATCAAGAGAACTGCGTTGACGGAATACAAACTGCAAAACCGTGGTGGTGTAGGTTCACGTGGTGGCGATACTCGTGATACCGATTACATTGAACATCTGTATATCTCGAATATGCATGCTACCTTGTTGATTTTCACCGAACAAGGTAAGTGTTTCTGGCAAAAGGTATATGATATTCCAGAAGGAACGAAGGTGTCAAAAGGTCGTGCAATTCAAAATATCTTGAACATATCGAACGACGATAAAGTTCGTGCGTATGTAACTGTAAATAACCTAACTGACGAAGATTACTTAAAGAATCACTTCGTGGTACTTTGTACGGAAAACGGTATCATTAAGAAGACCACGCTTGAGGCATATTCTCGTCCTCGCCAGAATGGTATCATCGCTCTTTCAATCCGTGAAGGCGACCGCTTGTTGCAGGCGTGCTTGACCGATGGTAACTGCGAAATTATGATGGCAATCCAGTCGGGTAAGGCAATCCGCTTCCCAGAAAGTAAGTTCCGCGCAATGGGACGTACTGCGTCGGGTGTGAAGGGTATGACTGTTCCTGAAGGCGAAAAAGTTGTCGGATTAATTTGTGCTCCTGCAGATACTAATAAGGAGATTTTGGTCGTTTCAGAAAAAGGATTCGGTAAACGTTCGTCTATCGAGGACTATCGTGTAACAAACCGTGGCGGTAAGGGTGTGAAGACAATCAACATCACCGAAAAAACTGGCAAGCTTGTTGCATTCGAAGCCGTAGATGACGATGACGATTTGATGATAATGAACAAATCGGGTATCACGATTCGTATGGAAGTTGCTCCGTTGAGAGTGATGGGACGTGTGGCACAAGGAGTTAAGTTGATTAACTTGCGTCCAAAAGATTCTATCGCGGCAATTTCAACCGTTCACGTCGATCCTGAAGAACGTCAGGCAATGAAGGATGCTGAAAAGGCGGAACAAGAACAGGCGGAAGGAACGACAGGAGAGGAAAATACTGGTGAAACTCAAGAAAATAATACAGAAACTAACGAATAAAATTGAATAATATGAAAAAGACAGTCATTCTTGCGTTAATCGCATTGTTTTTCGGAAATATCGCTTTTAGTCAGACTGATGAGTTCGTTATGACATGGGCTATCGTTGAAGGCGAGGCAAAAAAATCGGATGCGGAAATTGCAAATCCTAAAAAGGTTACAAAAATCAACACGTGGACAGAACGTGGCCGTAAGTATTTGCAAGTTTATACATTCGATAATGTGGAGAAATTCTATTATGGTTACACGTCAGTTGACATTATGACTATAATGAATGGTGCAAGACCAAAAGCAACGAGAGAAAGTGGCGATACCACAATCAATTCCTACGACCGTATTGATTTCTATTTCGTAGGCGACAAGCTTGTGAAATATGCTCGTACAGAACGTGCAAAAGAATTTTTCTTCCCAACACACGATGCTGCTCTTGACGTTGCTGCCGAAGCATATCTAAAAGCAAACGAATTGAACATTGATGGTAAAAAGACGAAATTGATTACCGACCAAGTAAAGAAAATCTCCGATTTCTATCAAAAAGAGGCTTTGTTCTACATTAATGCTGGAAAATATGCGTTGGCCGCTCCTTTTTACAACAAGGCTGGAAATCTTGCTAAAACAGGCTTGACAGGCGATACAGACTCAGTACGTGCGGCAGTGTTGAACAACTGTGGTGAAATCAACAAGGCTGCAGAACTTTACTCCCAAGCAATTGAGTATTATAATGCAGCAAACGAAGTGTTGCCTTCGGCTAAATTCTATGGTAACATTTTCTTCTGCCAAATGATGCAAAACGATACTGCGAGTGCTGTCAATACGTTACAAACCGTTTTGGAAAAATATCCGAACGATTCTTTGGCTAACGATTATGTAAATCAGTTGATTGAAATTTACATTAAGACAAATCAGACAGAAAATGCAATGACTTATTTGAAAAAAGCACTTGAAACAAACCCTAATAATACCGCATATTTGTTCAACTTGGGATATTTGAACGAAACTATCGGTAATGAGGAAGAGGCAATTTCATATTACAAAAAAGCCGTTGAAGTTAATCCTAATGAGGAAAATGCAAACTTGAACTTGGGCGTTTTGTATGAAAACAAGGCAAAAGTGCTTTTGGAAAAGGCTGACCAGAATTATGGCAAGAAGAATTATCAATCTTTGAAGAATGAAGGTTTGTCATATTTGAAATTGGCTTATCCGTACATTGCAACATACGCCGAAGTGACGACAGATTCATTTAGAAAACTCAACGCTTACAAGGATTTAATGTCTATCTACGGTAAATTGTCGATGATGGACAAATACAACGAAACCAAGGCAAAATACGATGCGTTGAAATCAAATAGATAGTTTTTTCATACACACATTCATATATGCGGAAAGGCACGTTGTGAAACGTGCCTTTTATATTTTGATTGTTAAGGTATAAAAAAAGTCCGTTAAACAATGTTTAACGGACTTTCTTTTGTTGTTTCTATTTCTTATTTCTCGTTTACAATAGCGAATGTATCGCGTGCAATCACGATTTCCTCATTGGTTTGTACAACCAGGACTTTGATTTTTGATGTCGGTTTTGAGATAACCCAACTGTCACCTTGTTTGCTGTTAGCAGCGTCGTCGAGTTCAATGCCGAAACATTCCAAACCAGAAAGCACGTTTTTACGCACGTCGCCATCATGTTCGCCAATTCCGCCGGCAAACGCAATACAGTCAGCGCCACCGATTTCTGCCAAATATGCACCTACATATTTCTTGATGCTCAACGTAAGCATATCTTTTGCAAGTTTTGCTTTCTTGTCGCCGCTTTGTGCCATCGATTGCAAGTCGCGCATATCGGAAACGCCTGCAATGCCTTTCAAACCGCTTTGTTTGTTCACAATGTTGTCCATCTCGTCAATTGACAAGCCTTCCTGACGCATCAACTGGAATGCTGCACCCATATCGACGTTTCCGGCACGGGTACCCATAATCACGCCTTCGAGAGGAGTGAAGCCCATCGATGTATCGACAGATTTTCCGTTGACAACGGCTGTGATTGAAGAACCATTACCCAAGTGGCATACGATTGTCTTGCAGTTGTCGTACGGCTTGCCAAGCATTTTTGCAGCCTCTTGCGAAACATAGCGATGGCTCGACCCATGAAATCCGTAACGGCGGATTTTGTTGTTTTCGTAGTATTTGTAAGGCAAACCGTACATAAATGCGACAGGTTCCATCGTCTGGTGGAATGCCGTGTCGAACGTGCCACAGTGAACAGCCTTTGGCAATGCTGCCTGAGCAGCTTTGATACCTTTAAGGTTTGCTGGGTTATGCAGTGGTGCAAAATTATTGCATTCTGCTATTTTCTGAATCGCGTCAGGTGTGAGCAGTTCGCTTTTGTTGAAATATTCACCACCATGTACGATACGGTGTCCAACGGCAACAATATCGTTCTTGTCTTGGATAATGTTACGTTCAGGAGCGAGTAGGAGCGCAATGACTTTTTCCACACCAACTTCGTGGTTGTCAACAGGTTCTTCAAAAACTTCCTTTTTTCCGTTGATTTCAATTTTTAATGTACTTACTTTTTCACCGATACGTTCAACAATACCTGATGCAACCACAGTTTCTTGTGGCATTTCCAATAATTGGTATTTGATTGATGAACTACCGCAGTTTAGGACTAAAATTTTCATATTATCAGAGTAGTTTTTATAGAGACGCACCATGGCACGTCTCTACAGTTATAATTCTTAATTATTCTTTCTTCCTATTGCCTGTGTTGCAGTTATAGCAATCACATTTACAATGTCATTTACATAGCAACCGCGTGAAAGGTCGTTCACTGGTGCAGCCATACCTTGCAGGATTGGCCCGTATGCTTCGGCGTGACCGAAACGTTGTGCCATTTTGTAGGCAATGTTTCCTGCTTCAAGGTTAGGGAATACCAATACGTTTGCCTTTCCTTTCAAAACACTGTCAGGAGCTTTTTTCTGAGCCACGTTTGGAACAACGGCTGCATCAAATTGCAGTTCACCGTCGATTACCAAATTAGGATTCATTTCCTTTGCTATCTTGGTGGCGTTCACCACTTTATCAACAACTTCGTGGCTTGCGCTTCCGTGTGAAGAGAAACTCAACATTGCAATGCGTGCGTCCATGCCAAGCAAGTCTTTTGCTGATTTTGCACTTGTAACGGCAATTTCTGCAAGTTGTTTTTCGTCTGGTACAGGAGTAACGGCACAGTCAGCGAACAAGAACACGCCGTTTTCGCCAAATTCAGTATCTTTCAATATTATAATGAATGCACCCGAAACCACAGAAATACCAGGCATAGTCTTAATTAACTGTAAAGCGGGGCGGAGTACGTTACCCGTTGAGTTTTCGGCACCGGCTACTTCGCCGTCAGCATCGCCGGCCTTAATCATTGCGGCAGCAAGGTAAAGAGGATTTTTCACCAAACCACGTGCTGTTTCAATGTCCATGCCTTTTTTCTTGCGAAGTTCGTAAATCAAGTTCGCATATTCTTCGGCTTTGGGATTGTTTTCTGGATCTATCACCGTAGCCTTGCACAAATTTTTTAGATTGTTGTCGGCTGCAAATTTCTTGATGAAATCTGGTTTCGACAAGATGATCAAGTCTGCAAAACCTTCGCCCAACACTATGTCGGCTGCTTTCAACGTACGTTCTTCCGTACCTTCTGCCAAAACGATTCTTTGAATGTCTGATTTGGCTTTTTGTTTGAAATAATTTACGAAATCCATAATTATATTGTTTTAAAACACGTAGAGACGCCACAATGTGACGTCTCTACATAAAATGTTAAATTCCCAATGATTTTTTCAAGCCTTCGATTTTCTTGTTCAATTCTTCTTCGGCTTGTTTCAGTTCAGCTTTGCTGCTGATGTTTGTTTTCACGCCGAAATAGAATTTGATGAGTGGTTCAGTTCCCGAAGGACGGGCTGTAACTTTTGAGCCGTCTTCTGCAAAGAATTGAAGCACGTTTGATTTTGGAAGGTCGATTTTCTCGGTTTTTCCTGTCTTGCAATCCGTTGTGATTGATTGACCGTAGTCTTTAATGTAAGCCACAGGCGAACCGTTCAATTCTTTAGGAGGATTAGCACGGAAATTGTCCATCATTGCCTTGATGGCTTCCTTGCCGGCTTTTCCTTCTTTTTCGATAGAGCAGAGCGATTCTTTGTACATACCGTATTCTACGTATGTGTCAACCAACACGTCGTACAAACTCTTGCCTTCGTTCTTTGCAACTGCGGCAGCTTCAGCCACGAGCGAGCAGGCAATCACGGCGTCTTTGTCGCGAACGAAGTCGCCAGCCAAGTAACCGTAGCTTTCCTCGCCACCGCCAATGTATTGTTTTTTGCCTTCCAACAGACGGATTTTTTCACCTATGTATTTGAAGCCAGTCAGCACGTCGAACATTTCAACGCCGAATTTCTTACACATTTCGGTAATCAATTCTGTCGTTACGATAGTTTTTACGACAAACTCCTTGCCTTTCAGCTTGCCTGCCTTTTGCCAAGCCGACAATAAATATTGTGTAAGAATGGTAGCCGTCTGGTTTCCATTCATTATCACATAGTTACCTTCGGAATTTTTTACAACGATTCCCACGCGGTCGCCGTCGGGGTCGGTTGCCATAATAATGTCGGCGTTCATTGCCTTACCTTTTTCTATGGCGAGTTTCA
>JAFZTG010000063.1 GCA_017618935.1 Bacteroidales bacterium
AAAACTGGCGAGCCTCTGCCTGACGGCGTGGAAGGTGAGTTAGTATTTACGACGCTTTCAAAAGAAGGTATGCCGATGATTCGTTTCCGTACACACGATTTGACAAGTTTGACACACGAAAAATGCGAGTGTGGAAGAACCTTGGTTCGTATGAGCAGAATCCTTGGTAGAACTGACGATATGCTTATCATTCGTGGCGTGAACGTGTTCCCGTCGCAAGTTGAGGCAGTGCTTTGTACGTTGGAAGAGGTTGAACCTCACTTCTTCATCACGGTTGACCGTATCAACAATACTGATACGTTTGATATCGATGTAGAAATCAAGGAGAAATTTTACTCCGACGTGATGAGCGAGATGGAGCGTCTTCGTAAGAAAATCGCTCATGCAATTCAAAGTGTTGTTGGTATTCAACCAAACATCAAGCCTGTTGCTCCTGGTACGATTGAACGTAGTCAGGGAAAAGCGAAGAGAGTGAACGATAAACGAAAATTCAAATAATCTCACGTTGATAGATGGGTAGTTTGGGTCTCATACAGGAAAGCATAGGTTCGTGGTTGTTGCCGATACGTACAAGATGGAACGACCGTGAACCAAAGGTTTTCTCGTTTGAGAACGCCAGAACGATAGGGATTGTTTACAATGTGGAAAATAAGGATGTGCATACCCAAATAGCGGATTTTGCGAATTTTCTCACACAGCGACATAGCGGAATGCAAGTTTCCCTGCTCGGCTTTTTGGATAATCCCGAGTTGGAGAAATGTTTGACCAAAGTCGCTCATACCGAGTTCTTTTCAGAAAAGGATTTTTCTTGGTCGGGACGTTTACAGAAAGGCGCCGCTTTAGATTTTGTGAAAAATCGTTTCGACATTTTGTTGGACATTTCCACCGAAACAACATATCCCGTTCATTATGTACAATTGTCTTCCGTCGCGTCGTACAAGGTCGGACGATATATAGAGAACGACTTGCGATATGATTTATTGATAGATACGAAAGAAGATAATTCAATAGCGTATTTAATTACGCAAATCAATGTATATTTGTCAAAAATAAAAATTAAACACTAATATGACAATTCAAGATAGATTTCGTGGTACGGGAGTGGCTCTTATCACTCCTTTTACGGCAGATAACAAAGTAGATTTCAAATCGTTAGAAAAATTGCTGAACCACGTTATTGGAGGTGATGTTGAATTTTTAGTCGTGTGTGGCACGACTGGCGAGCCGGTAACAATGGATGAAGGCGAGAAACAAGCAGTGCTTGATTTCGTTTTTGAACACAATACGAAGAAACTTCCTGTTGTTGTTGGTTGTGGCGGTAACAATACTGCCGAAATTGCTAAATGTGCCGCAAAAGTTGATACTCGTTTTGATGCAATTCTTTCGGTTGTTCCTTATTATAACAAACCGAATCAGCGTGGTATTTTCGAACATTTCAAGGTCGTTTCCGAAGCAAGCGCGTTGCCTGTCATTGCATACAATGTCCCAGGTCGTGCCGGTTGTAACATTGCTGCCGAAACAGCGGTGAAAATTGCCCGCGACTTGCCTCGTGTGATTGGTTTGAAAGAAGCGTCACCGTCGGTAGAGCAATTTACATATATCAAGAAAGACTTGCCTTCTGACTTTATGTTGTTCAGCGGCGATGATTCCATTGTCGTTCCTCACATGTCGTTGGGTGCTCACGGAGCAATTTCGGTTACTGCCAACGCAATGCCTAAAATGTATTCCGATATGGTTCGTCTGTGTATTGCCAACAAATACGATGAGGCATTGAAGTTGCACTTGAAATTGATAGAATTTACCGATAGCTTGTTCACCCAAGGCAGTCCTGCAGGAGTGAAGGCTGCACTTTCTATTATGGGAATCGTGGAAAATAATCTACGTTTGCCGTTAGTTCCAGTTACCAGCGATCATTTTGAATATATCAAAGGCTTGCTTGTTGCGTTGAAATAGGAGTGCAAGCCGTTTTAGTCAAGAGAAAAAATCATAAAAAATAGCATTTAGTCCAAAATTTCATAATTTTGCAATACACACATATTGCAATTATGAAAAGTCAAAATTGGATGAGATTGGGCAAAAATCTGACAACTTGTATCGTGGTTGTGACGCTTGCCGTGTTTTTTTACGTGTATAAACCTTCGGAAAACAAAAAATCGTTTTTGGAAACTGATACAGTAACGGTTGAGGTTGAAAATGAAGTGTTGCAATCTATTTGCGACACGACAATAGATCCGAATAATTGTTCGTATGATGAATTATTGAAAGTGGGGTTTTCGTCGAGACAGGCCAAAAGTTGCGTGGCATTTGTGAAAAAAGGTGGTCGGTTTTATAAGAAGGAAGATTTGCTGAAAATATACACCATCACGGAGGATGATTACAAACGTGTACAAAAGTTCATACATATTAATAATGTGTCGTTTAAGAAAAAAGAGACGATAAAAAAAGAAAAAGAGCCGAAAAAAGATGTTACATCGGTGAAAATCAGTGTTGACATCAATTCGTGCGATACTGCCGATTTGATGCGTCTGCCCAAAATTGGAGCGTTTCGAGCAAAGAAAATTATAGAGCAGCGCGACAGGTTGGGCGGATTTTATTCGTGCGAGCAGCTCTCCGCGATTTATTCAATGGATTCTGTACTTGTGCAAGAGTTGAAACCATACATTATAATAGATACTGCCCACATAAAGAAAATCAATCTGAACACTGCCACGTTCAAGGATTTGGTAAAACATCCGCTTATTTCGTACGAGCAAACGAAAGATATTATGAATTACAAAAGAATTGTCGGGACGATAAAAAATGCCAAGGAGCTGAGGAAAAACAACATACTTACGACTGACGACTATGAAATTTTAAAATTCTATGTAAAAACATTTTGATAAAAACTTGCTCTTTTTATAAAAGTTTATACATTTGCAGTCCATTTAATAAACATTCTAAATAGGAGAATAATATGATTATCGTACCGGTAAAAGAAGGCGAAAACATTGACAAGGCGCTAAAAAAATTCAAAAGAAAATTTGAAAAAACAGGCGTAGTAAAAGAATTAAGAAACAGACAAGCATTCACAAAACCGTCTGTTATTCGTAGAGAACAAATAATCAAAGCTATCTACAAACAAAAAATGCAATTGTCAGATGAGCAATAATTCCCAAAACGAGGAATTATTGCATTCATTTTTGACCTATCTTGAATTCGAGAAAAAAGGTTCAAAATATACTGTTCTTTCTTATAAGAACGATATATCGCATTTTTTTAAGCACATAGGTGACGTTAACCTGAGCGATGTCACATCAAGAGATGTAAGAGCATGGGTGAGCGTTTTGTCAGAAGAAGGAATTGCCCCACGTTCTATCAATAGAAAACTAACGGCAGTTCGTTCTTTTTTTTATTTTTTACAGCGTCAAGGTAAACTCAATCAGAACGTTGCGAGAAAAGTTCATACTTTGAAAGCAAAAAAAAGGTTGCCTTTTTTTGTTGAAGAAGAAAAAATGACTACCTTGCTAGACAAAATCGAGTTCGCGAATGATTTCGCTGGACTTCGAGATAAAGTGGTCATTGAATTATTGTACACGACGGGAATACGCCGTTCTGAATTGTTGGGTCTGACACCAAAATCTATCGATTGGGCGGAATCAAGTTTGAAAGTTCTCGGAAAAAGAAAGAAGGAGCGAATCATCCCTCTTCTTCCGGAATGTGCAAGTTTGATTAAGGAGTATCTCCAGGAACGAGAGAAAATCTCCCAGTGCGACTTCTTGATAGAAACCGACACAGGAGAGAAACCCTATGCGAATCTTATATATAGGATAGTGCATAAATATCTTGGAGAGGTTACCACGATAGACAAGAAAAGCCCCCACGTCCTGCGACATTCGTTTGCGACACATTTATTAAATAATGGTGCCGACATAAACGACATAAAAGAATTGTTGGGACACGCAAATCTTTCGGCGACACAAATCTATACACATAATTCATTTGAGAAATTAAAAAAAGTGTATAAACAGGCTCATCCGAGAAATTAAAAATGATTTAATATATATAAGGTATGGAAATAAAAATTCAATCAGTAGGGTTTAAGGCCGATGCAAAACTACAAAGCTTTGCAACAAAGAAAGTAAACAAACTTGATACGTTTTCAGATGTACTTCAATCGGCAGAAGTTTTCTTCAAATTAATCAACACTCCTTCGGAAGAAAACAAGGAAGTTGAAATCAGTGTAAAAACTCCAGGTAAAGAATTGTTCGCCAAAAAAACGGCGAAATCATTCGAGGAAGCAACCGATTTGGCGACGGATGCACTCCGTAATCAAATAGAAAAAATGAAAGGAAAACAAGAAAAAAAGTAAATTCTTTTGTTTTATAAGAAAAATAACTACATTTGCAGTCCAAATTTTCGGGCAGAGAAAACTGTACGGAATCTGAACAGGCCGATGTAGCTCAGGGGCAGAGCACTTCCTTGGTAAGGAAGAGGTCATGGGTTCAATTCCCATCATCGGCTCTGAATCCGAATTTTTGGAAATGGATTTGAGAAATTTTATATGTTGAATTAATAAAAAAAGTAGAAATGGCAAAAGAAAAGTTTGATAGAACCAAGGATCACGTAAATATTGGTACTATCGGTCACGTTGACCACGGAAAAACAACTTTGACAGCAGCTATCACAACTGTATTGGCAAAGAAAGGTCTTTCAGAAGTTCGTTCATTCGACCAAATCGATAACGCTCCTGAAGAAAAAGAAAGAGGTATCACAATCAACACTTCTCACGTTGAGTACCAAACAGCAACTCGTCACTATGCACACGTTGACTGTCCGGGCCACGCCGACTATGTAAAGAACATGGTTACTGGTGCTGCTCAGATGGATGGTGCTATCTTGGTTGTAGCTGCTACTGACGGTCCAATGCCTCAAACAAAAGAACACGTTCTTTTGGCAAAACAAGTAAACGTACCTCGTATCGTTGTATTCCTTAACAAATGCGATATGGTTGAGGACGAAGAAATGTTCGAACTTGTTGAAATGGAAGTTCGCGAATTGTTGAGCAAATACGATTTCGACGGTGACAACACTCCTATCATCCGTGGTTCTGCCCTTGGTGCCCTGAACGGCGTTAAGGAGTGGGAAGACAAGGTTATGGAGCTGATGGACGCTGTTGACGAGTGGATTCCTCT
>JAFZTG010000002.1 GCA_017618935.1 Bacteroidales bacterium
ACATCAACGGCGATTGTGCGTTGCAATTTTGGTTCATAGATTATGTCGCCGCTCATTGCCTCCCAGTTTCCGTCGAACGCCAAGCCAATCAGTTCGCCGTTGGCATTCATCACGGGACTTCCGGAATTTCCGCCAGTAATGTCATTGTTGGTAATGAAGCAGACTGGCATTTCGCCATTTTTGTCGGCATATTGCCCGAAATCTTTCGCGTTGTATAATTCTTCCAATTTTTTAGGAACCTGAAATTCAGGATTTGAATTGTCCTTCTTTTCCATCACACCTTTTAGAGTAGTGTAATAATGATACGTGACACCATCCTTGGGCTCATAAGCGCCAACGCTTCCGTAGGTCAAGCGAATCGTGGAATTTGCGTCGGGATAAAATAATGAGTCAGGATACATTTGCATAATGGCATCGACGTACAAAGTATTTGCCGAATCAATCGCAGGGTTTGCAAGAACGTCTTTCAATGCAAAATACTCGCTAATTGAATAGCGAAGCAAGTCAAACATTGGGTCAGAGACGAATTTCTTGTAGTTTTCGGGTTTCTCAAGGAATTGATAGAATCTATTTTCGTCGGTGAAAATTGATTTTGCCCATACTGCATCGGCATATTTGGCAACATCGCCCTTGTATTTTTTCATTAAGGCAAAATTTTTGTTCCGATACAAAGGATAATTCATATTGTACCATGCCGCATAGGTTAGAGCAATAAATTGCGCTTTGTCAACCGACGCATCGTAATCTTTGAAGAATTTCTTTGCAGCATCTTTTTTCTCAACTTGCATTTGCTTGATAATTACGGGGTCGCGAGTTTCCATTGCGTCAAGGATATCAATACAATCGTACATAAACATCAAAGATTCCACAATGTTGAGAATTCCAATGTTTAACATTACGAGATGAGAATTTTCCACACAATAGTTCGTATAATAATTTGACAACGTCTCAATTACCTTTCCATATTTCTCGATACGTGCAGAATCTTTTTCTATCCACGATTTCAAAGAATCATCCTCCAAATGATATTTCTTTGCGACCACGTCCAAATCCACGATTCCCTTGTTTTGACCAATGCTATATTTCCAATAATTGCTCATTGAATCATATTTCGAGGCATATTTTATGCGAATTAGACTATCGGCGTTCATATATTTTTTAAAGGTATTCAGCGAAATGTCGCCAATCAGTTTCACGGTGGCGTTGTTTAGTTGCTGGAAATACCTAATGTCGTCGGCCGAGCGATAACGGTCGGTAGAGCCGGGGAAGCCCATCACCATTGCATAGTCACCTTCTTCAACGCCTTTCAGCGAAATTGGCAAGAAATGCTTTGGAGAAAGCGGCTTGTTCTTTGCCGAATATTCAGCTGGCATACCCGATTCGTCGGTGTACACACGAAGAACGCAGAAATCACCCGTTTGACGAGGCCAAATCCAGTTGTCGGTTTCGTCGCCGAATTTTCCGATTGTGCGAGGAGGAGTGCCCACCAAACGAACATCCTTGAAGGTTTCATACACGAACAGAAAATATTGGTTCCCCTCGAAAAACGATTTTACCGAAGCACCATAAGAACATGTGTCGGTAACGCTGGCAATGATTTTCTCAAAAATCGATTTCGACGACGATGAAATTTCCTTTTCATTATCATCATCGTACACAGCTGCAGTATCTTGCATTGGATTTTTTGCCTCGTTCAAAGCCGACAGAACCCGTTCGGTCACGTCGTACATGGCAACCACGCGTGTAGCCAAAATGCCTTCGTTTGGCAACTCCTCGTCGGCGTTCATTGCCCAGAAACCGTTGTCAATATAATTATTGGTAATGCTCGTGTGTTTCTGAATCATCTCAAAACCGCAGTGATAATTGGTAAAAACCAATCCTTGTGGTGAAACGAGTTCCGACGTACAAAAGAAATTATACTGGCGATCGGCTTCGGAAAGACCTAAAATAGCGTCTTTCAGTGACGAGTTATTAATATCGTAGATTTGTTGAGGCGTAAGTTTGCACCCTTTTTCCTGTATGCCCAATTTGTCAAGCATATTGAGCAACCACATGCCTTCGTCGGCAAAAATTGGATTCAAACAAAATAGAAAACCAAGAGCTAAAAAAATTTTTTTCATTGTATAAGTAATTTTTAGTGTGAGAACGTAATTTGTTGTGCCTTTCGTATATCGGAAACGATTCCGTTGTCGTAAACGCACGTTCCGTTAAGAAATGTTTTTTCAACCAATGAGGAGAATGTTGTCCCCTCCAAAGGCGACCAACCACATTTATAAAGAATAGAATCTTTGGAAACGGTTGTTTTTTGTGATTCGTCAATAATCACAATATCGGCGAAATAATTCTTGCGAATATACCCACGTTGCTGAATACCAAAGAGTTCCGCAGGATTATGACACATTTTCTGTACAATAAGCGGTAAGGTAACAACACCTTGTTTGTATAATTCCAACATAACCAGAAGGGAATGTTGCACCAAAGGCATTCCCGACGCTGATTTTGTATATGGACGAAGTTTTTCGTCAAGCGTGTGCGGTGCATGGTCGGTGGCAATAATGTCGATTTTTCCTTCAACCAGCGCCTTGCGTAGTGCCGTTCTGTCGCGTTCCGTCTTGATGGCGGGGTTACATTTTATAAGAGCACCTTTTTCATTATAATATTCGTCGGTAAACCACAAGTGATGCACGCAAACTTCTGCCGTGATTCGTTTGTGTCGCAACTCGTCGGTTGAGAACAAATCCATTTCTTCGGCCGTAGAAAGATGTAACACATGGAGTTGCGTGTCGCATTGCTGTGCCAGTTCGATAGCCTTTTTCGTGGATTTGTAGCACGCCTCGTTGCTTCGAATTTTGGGATGAGAATAAAAAGGAATTTCATCGCCATACTTTTGCTGATAGAGAGCCAAATTGGCTTTTATGGTCGCTTCGTCCTCGCAGTGGACGGCAACGGGAATCTTCGTTTCCGAAAAGATTTGTTTGAGCGTTGTTTCGTCGTCAACCAACATATTTCCTGTGCTGGAGCCCATGAAAACTTTCAGACCACAGGCGAGCTTTGTGTCTAACGCACGAATTTGGTCAATGTTAGTGTTCGTTGCGCCAAAATAAAACGCATAATTGGCGAATGCCGTTTCGGAGGCAATAGCAAGTTTCTGTTCCAAATTTTCAATCGTTGTCGTTTGCGGTGCCACGTTGGGCATATCCATAAACGTAGTGACGCCGCCAGCCAATGCGGCACGCGATTCTGTCGCCATTGTCGCCTTGTGCGTCAGGCCTGGTTCACGAAAATGAACCTGATCGTCGATAACGCCAGGAATGACGAGTTTTCCCGTGCAATCAACCACATTGGAATTTTGCAGGAGAGCTGAAGGGACTTCGCCATAAAAGATTTCGGTAATATATTGATTCTCAATCAGAATACTACCTTGGAATTCTTTGCCTTCATTTATAATATGTCCGTTGTAAAGCAGTGTAGCCATATTATTCAAAGAGCGAATTGATAAAATCTTTTTTGTTGAAGAATTGTAAGTCGTCGATTCCCTCGCCAACGCCGATATATTTTACCGGAATTTTGAACTGGTCGGAAATGCCAATCACAACGCCACCTTTGGCTGTACCGTCTAATTTCGTGAGAGCCAGTGCGTTGACTTCGGTCGCTTTAGTAAATTGCTTTGCCTGTTCAAACGCATTTTGACCTGTAGAAGCGTCAAGCACCAACAAAATCTCGTGTGGAGCGTCGGGAATCAGTTTTTGCATGACACGTTTGATTTTCGTCAACTCGTTCATCAAATTCACTTTGTTGTGCAAACGACCAGCCGTATCGATTATCACCACATCGGCATCGTTTGCCATTGCCGAGTTGAGCGTGTCGAACGCAACCGAAGCGGGGTCAGAACCCATTTGCTGTTTTATGAGAGGAACATCCACACGGTTTGCCCACACCTCCAATTGCTCTATTGCAGCGGCGCGGAACGTATCAGCGGCACCGAGATAGACTTTTTTACCTGCAGCCTTGAATTTTGCCGCCAACTTGCCAATGGTGGTCGTTTTTCCCACACCATTCACACCAACGACCATAATGACGTATGGCTTTGTGTGTACGTCAAGAAAATTTTCGGAAATATCGTTGTCGTTTTCGGCAAGCAAATTCATAATCTCCTCACGGAGAATCGTTTGCAGTTCGTCGGTGCCAATGAATTTGTCACGGGCAACCCTATCCTGAATCCGTTCAATAATGCGAATGGTAGTATCAACACCCACATCGGAGGTGATAAGAATTTCTTCCAAATTATCGAGCACATCGTCGTCAACCGTTGATTTTCCAGCAATCAAACGAGTGATTTTTTTCAAAACCGACTCTTTGGTTTTTTCCAAACCTTTGTCAAGTGCCTCTTTTTGACTGCTTCCCTTAAAAAAGTCAAATAAACCCATCGCATTTAATTTTCGGCAAGTTACAATAAATTTATGGAATATGATATTGTAAGGGGTTTTAAAAATTTTTCTCTTTCTGTCAAATGAACTTCAAAGCCCCCGCAAGGCACAAGTACAGAAAATCCAATCCGGCATTGACAGAATTTCAAAAGAGTTGTCGCAAATATGTATTTTGTGAGTGTTGAAGCATTACGGGAGTATTATTCGTTCCCGTTTTATTTAAACATTTTTTTCGGTGAGATAAAGATTTTTGCAAAAAAGCCTCATTGGGCAGCTATGGGGATTTTTCTTATGACGAACAATTTTTCACATGATTTCAAAACAACTTCTTTGCTTTTTGTATTTTTGTTTTTGTAAAAATAAATACATAAGAACAAATATCTTCTACCCCAATGTACATCATAAATACCCACAGCCACGTATATGACGAAGCATTTGACGCAGACCGCGATGAGATCATCAAGCGAGCCGTTTCACAAAAGGTGACAAAAATCATCCTTCCCGACATAGATTCGACCTCTCGTGAGCGAATGTTTTCGGTCGCTCAGCAATATCCCGACATTTGTTTCCCCATGCTCGGCGTACACCCAACATCAGTAAACGAGAATTTTCAGCAGGAATTGGATGCTTTTTTTGCTGAACTCCCCAAACGAGACATTGTGGGAATTGGCGAAATCGGACTTGATTTATATTGGGACAAAACTTTTCTGGAACAACAAATAATAGTGTTTTCAAAACAGATGGAAGTTGCCCAAGAGCGGGATTTGCCCGTCGTTATTCACGTCAGAAAGGCATTCAACGAGACGTACAAGGCACTTCGGGATTTGTCCTCGCAGAATTTCAAAGGCATTTTTCATTGTTTTTCAGGCTCCAAGGAAGAAGCGTTCAAAGTGATAGATATGGGCTTTCACATCGGTATTGGCGGCGTTCTCACATTTAAGACCTCGCATTTGCCCGAAGTGGTGAAACTCATCCCTCGCGATAAAATCGTACTCGAGACCGACGATCCGTATCTCACGCCTGTTCCACACCGTGGCGAACGCAACGAGCCGGGGTATGTGGCATTCGTGGCTGAAAGACTTGCAGAAATATTGCAATGCTCAGTTGACGAAGTAATGGATTTTACGACGAATAACGCCCGTTCTATTTTCAATATCTAATGCTTCCCGTTTTTGAGACATATTTTACTCGTTTTGAGGCATTTCCACAAAGATTATCTGAGTCGGTGAAAAAAAATGTCGGCATTATCGTGGCAATTCCGTGCTACAACGAGCCCGATATTCTCAAAACCTTACAATCACTCTTAGATTGCGAAAAAACTGATTGTGCAGTTGAAATTATTGTTGCCGTCAATTATAGCGAAACAGCATCGCAGAGCGTCAAGGATTTTAATGCTTCGACCTACAAGGAATTATGTTCTTTTGCAAAAACAAATTCTTCCGAAACGTGTAAGATTTTGCCCATTTTGGCATCCGATATTCCTGCAAAACAAGCAGGTGTGGGTTATGCCCGAAAAATAGCGATGGACGAGGCAACACACCGTTTTGCCTCTATCGACAATCCAGATGGAATTATTGTTGCGTGCGACTCCGATTCTCTTGTGGCAAACAATTATCTTCGTGAAATAGAACAGTATTACATTACGCATCTGACTTGCACTGCCGCAAACATCTATTTTGAGCATCCGCTCGAAGGCAAACTGCCGTCGGCACAATATGAAGCCATAGCACAATATGAGTTGCATTTACGCTATTATGTGGAGCAACTCAAACGAATAGGATTTCCGTATGCGTATCACACTGTCGGGTCAAGTTTTTCATTACGGGCAAAAGCCTACTGTCGTCAAGGAGGAATGAACAAACGTCAGGCAGGCGAGGATTTTTATTTTCTTCAAAAACTATTTCAAACCGAACACATAGGCGAAATCAACACGACTACCATTTTCCCGTCTTCCCGCATTTCGGACCGAGTGCCGTTTGGTACCGGCTTTGCCATGGGAAAACTTATGACGATGGAACATCCGCTTTATCTATCGTATTCCAACGAAAGCTTTTCCGTTTTGCAAGAATTTTTCTCTCTCATAGCCGAACTAAGACAAAACGACGATGTAAAAACGCTCTACGCAAGTCTGCACCCGTCATTACGAGATTTTATCCCTTTTACGGAATTCGAGAAAAAAATCAGCGAGATAAAAAAGAATACGGCCACGGAAGCCCAGTTTCGCAAGAGGTTCTTTAACTGGTTCAACGGATTTCAGATATTCAAGTATCTTAATTTCTGTCACACGCAAACATTTGAAAAAAGGCCAATCACGACTGTTGCGGCAGAATTGATTCACTCCACACCGAATAGCACGTTTGCGGTTTTAAACGAATACCGGACAAAAGAACGAGGAGATTTGACACCATAAAAAAAGGCAGGTTTCTGTCGCCTGCCTTCATCTTTTTTCTGTCATACACTTTTTTTGACTTGTGGACTCGATTGTGACAAATCGAATGTCCATGTTCAAAGATTTCCTCCTCCCGACTTGCTTTTTTGTTGGCGAGCAGGTAATCATTCCTCGTAATTTTGTTTTTTGTCTTCATAATGTTTACGTTTAGGGCAAATATAATAGATTTTTTCATTTACTTTGTATCATTGTTATAATGTATGAGACGAATTCTTTTATTTCTACTGCTTGCCCCACTCTCTATTTTTGCTCAAATAGGAGGTGCATCCACGTTTGAGTTCGTCACACTTCCCTATTCGGCATCTGAGAATGCATTTGGAGGAAACATTATCACGCAACTTGACAATAAAGTTGCATTTGCCCTAAAAAATCCGTCATTGTTAGATTCCTCGTTTTCTAACGAAGCGACGGGAAATTATGGATTGCTTCATCAAAAAGAATCAGGAATTGGATATGGATCCATCGGCTTTGCCCATACACTTTCACATAACATCACAATGGTTGGAGGCATTCATTTCATCAGTTACGGAACGTTCGATGGATACGACGAATCTGGCACGGAAACCGGACATTTTTTCCCGAAAGAATATCTGCTGATTTGTGGAGCGTCTTATCCTATCAAAGAACACTTGACAGTGGGAGCAAACATAAAGCCGTTGCTTTCATATTTGGAAAGTTATTCGTCGTATGCTATGTTATTTGATGCTGGAATCACGTACAAAAAAGAACGGACATGTGCCTCGTTAACTGTACGAAACGCGGGGTGGCAGCTAAAACCTTACACCGACGGCAATCGTGAACCTATTCCATACAGCATAGATTTGGGCATTTCCCAAAAGTTGGAACACGCTCCATTGCAATTTAATCTTGCCTACGAGAATTTGCAGAAATTCGACATTTCAAATGTAGAACTGAAAAAGAAAAAAACAACATCTTCTTTGTATGTTGATGACGAAGAGCGAGCTTTTGTGACATTTGGCAAAAAATTCCTAAAACACATTGACATTTCCACAGAGATATTTATAGGGAAAAATATTGTCGCCATGCTTGGCTACAATTATCAGAAATCTGATGAACTATCGTTTGGAACAACGAAAAAGGGTGTCGGACTTAATGTTGGATTAGCACTGAATTTTTCTCGATTCCAAATTTCATACGGTTGGGCAAAACAGCATGTTGCAGGGGGACGAAACGCATTTACCTTGGCTTTTAATGCTGAAACTTTATATTCTGTGTGTCGAAATAAAAAAAATGCTTATGATAATCGCAATTGACGGACATTCATCGTGCGGGAAAAGCACCATAGCAAAGTCACTGGCAAAACGACTTGGTTTCACGTATGTTGACACTGGCGCCATGTATCGTGCCGTGACGCTTTTTTGCCAACAAAACAATTTGATAAGGAACGGCGTGGTCGATGAGGAAAATCTTGCAAAACGGATTGGGGAAATCAATATACGTTTTCAGGTAAACAACGACACGCAACTGCAAGACACCTATTTAAATGATGTTAATGTAGAAAAACAAATTCGTAGTATGGAAGTTGCCCATGATGTGAGTCTTGTGAGCAAAATCGGTTTTGTGCGAAAAGCAATGGTTGAAAAACAGCAGGAATATGGTAAAAACGCAAATGTAATAATGGATGGTCGTGACATTGGGACTGTGGTGTTTCCGAATGCCGACTACAAGTTTTTTGTGACAGCATCGCCCGAAATCCGTGCGAAACGTCGCTACGACGAACTTATGGGAAAAGAAGGCAAGGCGAATTTCGACGAAATACTGGAAAATCTGAAACAACGCGACCTTATTGATTCCACACGAAAGGAAAGTCCGCTCAGACAAGCCGACGATGCAATCTTGGTTGACACAAGCAATATGACACGTGAAGGACAATTAGAATGGATTCTAAGCAAGATACAACGGTAGAAATCGACTCAAAATCTGGGTTTTGCTTCGGGGTTATTAACGCCATACATCAAGCGGAGAAAGCACTCGAAGAAAAGGGCTCGTTGTATTGTCTCGGTGACATTGTGCATAACGGTGCTGAAGTTTCACGACTAAACGCCAAAGGTCTGGTTACAATCTCGTATGATCAATTCAAAGATTTGCACGACTGCACCGTGTTGCTCCGTGCCCACGGCGAGCCACCCGAAACCTACGAAATAGCACGGCAAAACAACATCACGATTATTGACGCAACTTGTCCCGTGGTGCTTGCCTTGCAAAAAAAGATAAAAAATGCCTATAAGGAGGCACAGAAGAAAAACGGACAAGTACTTATCTTCGGCAAACCAGGGCACGCCGAAGTTATTGGTCTGCTTGGACAAACCGATAATTCCGCGATTGTTATCCATAAAATAGAAGACTTGAATTCTGTTGACTTTACTCGGCCGATAGTGCTATTTTCGCAAACAACGCAAAATATTCACGATTTGAAGATAATTCAAGACGAAATAGCATTACGGGCAAAGACTGTCGGCAACACCGATTTCGTCTGTCACGACACCATTTGTCGTCGTGTGGCAAATCGCGAAAGTGACTTGATAAAATTTGCCCAAAAGTTCGACACCATCATTTTCGTTAGTGGCAAGAAAAGTTCCAACGGCAAAGTTCTCTACGACATTTGTAAGAAAATTAACGAAAATACTCATTTTGTTTCCCATAGTTCCGATTTGGAAGAAATCAATTTTAATCCTCACAAAACTGTTGGTATTTGTGGAGCAACCTCAACGCCAAAATGGCTGATGGAAGAAATTGCAAATAAAATAAAAGAGACTATTTCGAAAGATTGATCAAGCGTTCTAATAAAATGATTGCAGAGAAATATTTTATTTCCTTTTCTCAACCTCAACCATATTAAAGGGTACGTCAATAAATTGCTGATATTCGCTACCGGCTTCTTTCATATCTTCGTCGTTGGTCGCATATTTCCATACAATTGAGACATTAAGACCTTTCTTTTCGTGCAGTTCCTCGGTCAAACGGAATAGTTTTACGAGATATTTTGAAGAGGCGGTATTGTAATAATCCAGCAAAAGTTCAACAGAAAAATTTGTTTGCAAATTGTCCTTGTTCGTCTCAAACCACGACAAAACAGGCGTGTAGAACGATGTGGCATCTTCGGGAAAAGAACGACCTATCAGGCAAAGTTTATTGCCTTCCTCGTCGAAATAAACTTGTGGAGTATATGATGTCTGTTCTATAAATAAGTTTTCCATCACCGTTAGTTTTTCCGAAATAGAGCCGATTCAACAATACCACAGAGTATGTGTCCTATAAGTATGTGTGCCTCTTGGATTCGTGCCGTTTCGTTCGACGGAACTATGATGCACGTATCACATAGTGAAGCCATTTTCCCTCCGTTTCCTCCCGTGAGCCCGACGGTATAAATTCCCTTTTCCTTGCAAAGCTGCAATGCTTTCACAATATTTTCGGAATTTCCCGACGTGGAAATTCCAACAAAAATGTCGCCCGACTTTCCTTGTGCCGCCACTTGGCGCGAAAACAAGAAATCGTAGCCGTAATCATTGGCAATTGATGTTACGATTGACGAATCGGTTGACAATGCAAGCGCAGGAAGCCCGATGTGGTCGAAACAAAATCTGTTTACCAATTCGGCAGCCAAATGTTGTGCATCGGCGGCACTGCCTCCGTTTCCGGCAAACATCGTCTTGTGGCCGTTTTTATATGCATCAATCATTTTTTTTGCGACAAGTTCAATCTGAGCGATAATGTTCTCATCGTTAAAAATCGCTTGTTTCACCGCTATTGACCGCTGAATCGTATCTTGAATAATTTGTTTCATTACCAAATCTTTGTCTGCAAATGTATAAGTTTTTATGGTAAAAAATATATGCGATTGCGGATTTCTCTATCTTTGAGACAGAAAAACGGATATGCAGTACGTAGAAACAGATATTCCTCATTTTGAATGGCTCAACAATCCTCGTTGCATTGCGGGCTTTTCCACGCGAAAAGGTGGCGTGAGTTCTGGCGTGTATGCGAGCATGAACGTGGGCTTACATTCCAAGGACGAACATGAAAACGTTTTGGAAAATCGTTCACGATTGTTTCAACAAATCGCTCCGCAGTTCAAGATACTGAACTTGCACCAAATCCATTCAGCCGACGTGATTCGTGCCGATGCGTCGTTTGTAAACGATTACGAGGCTGACGGTTTTTTCACGACGGAAAAAGGTCTGCTGCTCACGATTTCTATTGCCGACTGTGGTTCCGTGTTGTTCCACGACAAGGATTTCACCATCATTGCCGGTTTGCATTGTGGCTGGCGTGGTACTCGTGACGGCATTATTCAGAATATGGTTTCTCATTTGTCGCAGTTTGTCAATCCTCAGAATCTTGTGGCATACATTGGACCAATGATTCAAAAAGAAAACTATGAAGTGGGGACAGAGTTCCATGATTTCTTTCCCCACGAGTTTTTGGAGGAAAGAAACAATAGTTTGTACCTTGACTTGAACGGTTGCGTGGAAACAATCTTGCACGACTGCAACGTCGGGGAAATCCACAACGCCCGACTGGATACGTTCTCGAATCCCGACACTTTTTTCTCGTACCGACGCGATGGCGCGACAGGACGAATGTGTTCCTTCATAGGATTGAAATAAGATCGTTTTAATTGGCTAACTGTTTGGTTTTCTTGAATTAATTTCCTTTTTTTGCCACCAAACGATTACTATGTTACAACTCGGAAAGAAAAATACGCTCAAAGTGCTTCGCAAGGTCGATTTCGGCTTTTATCTCGATGGTGCCGAATACGATAGCATTTTGTTGCCCAATCGCTATGCTCCCGAAGATTTGAAGGAAGGCGACGAAATTGAAGTCTTCATTTATCTTGATTCCGAGGATAGGATTATTGCCACAACAGAGACGCCGCTTGCCGAAGTCGGACAATTTGCCTATTTGACGGCAAAGGAAGTGAATAAATTCGGCGCTTTTCTGGATTGGGGACTGCCCAAAGACTTGTTTGTTCCCTATCGCGAGCAAAAAATGCGCATGCAAGCTGGCAAAAAATACTGGGTGTATATTTACGTTGATGACGACACCGACAGAATAGCCGCTTCCGCTAAGATTGACAGATTTCTTGACCGATACAACCCTCCCTACGCCGAAGGCGATGAAGTCCTGATAAAGATTCATTCCAAGACGGAATTGGGAACAAAAGTGATTGTGGACGATTTGTATTGGGGCATTATTTACAATAATGAGACATTTGCAAATCTTTCCGTTGGAGAGACGAGAATTGCCTATATCAAGAAGATTCGTGAAGACCTGAAATTGGACATAAGTCTTTCAAAAACGGGATATCGGAACAAAATTTCCGATATTGAATCAACGATTCTTTCTGCTCTCGAAGCACAAAACGGTTTTCTGCCGTTGCACGACAAAAGTTCCTCGGAAGAAATCAAAGAGCAACTTGCAATGAGCAAAAAATCATTCAAGATGGCTATTGGCGGCCTTTACAAGCAAGGGAAAATCATCATTGAGGACAACGGCATACGATTGAAATGAAGATTGGCACGATAGAATTTGGTCCATTCCCCGTTTTCGCCGCACCTATGGAAGATGTGAGCGAACCGTCATTTCGCTATATGTGCAAAAAATATGGCGCCGACTTGCTTTATTCAGAATTTGCAGCCTGCGACGCGATAGCCCGTTCCATAAACCAAACAATGCGAAAAATCAAAAGTTACGAATACGAACGGCCGTTTGTGGTACAGATTTTTGGCAAAGTTCCCGAAACAATGGCTGAAGCCGCAAAAATCGTTGAAGCCGAGTTTAAACCCGACATTATTGATATAAATTTTGGTTGCCCCGTAAAGAAAATTGCGGGCAAAGGTGCCGGCTCGGGCTTGTTGCGTAACATTCCCCTGATGGTTGACATAGCCAAGTCGGTGGTGAATGCCGTTTCCACTCCAGTGACGGCAAAAACACGTTTGGGCTGGGACAGCAACGATATGCCTATCGTGTCGGTTGCAGAACAGTTACAAGATGTTGGCATTCAAGCCCTTACCATTCACGGGCGCACGCGGGCGCAAATGTACACGGGCGAAGCCGACTGGACTTTAATTGGCGAAGTGAAACGAAATCCACGAATGCACATTCCCATAATTGGAAATGGCGATATCGACTCTCCTCAAAAAGCCAAGGAAGCCTTTGAAAACTATGGCGTCGACGCTATTATGATAGGTCGTGCAAGTATAGGCGCCCCGTGGATATTCCAACACGTGAAACACTATCTTCTTACTGGCGAACTGCTGCCCGAACCAGGCATACGGGAACAAGTGGAGGTTATAAAAGAATCAATGTTGAAATCCGTTGAATTTATGGGCTTACCCTACGGAGTAATTCACATGCGCCGTCAGTTTGCACGCACGTTCAAAGGATTGGAAAATTTTCGTGAAACACGCATAAAACTCCTTAACCTCACCGACTTGCAAGAAACAATGGACTTGCTCGACTTTATTGCTGAGAAATGGGGATAAGTTCCATCTCGCGTGCCTTTTCAAAATACAGTTCCATTGATTGTCGCTTTTGTTCCGACAATTCAAATTCAACGCTATGATACAAATAGTTAACGATATCGAATGAAAATGTTTTGTGCATTGAAGCAATCGCGTCATCTATGTGTTCTACGCCATATTTGCAAGCTGCGTTAAATTCTTCAACAAAATCCGACGACATACGTTTGTTGGCAACCCATGCGGCAAAAACAAAGGGCAAACGGAACGCGTCGTACCATTCTTTTGCCAAATCGTACACAAAGGCAAATTTGTGAGCATTCAGCAGTGCCCTATCCCCTATTATTATTTTCGCTGACGAATCATCTTTCAATTCGTAGCCAGGTTCACTCATTTGAAATGTTGGAGTAATGTTCCACACATATTTTGCCAGAATTTGCACCAAAATATTTGTCGTACGAGACTGATAATCAAGCGTTATAGTAGAAATTTTATCCAATGGTTTATTAGAGCACAACAATACGGAATCAACTCGCTGTGAAGCACTTATGCAATAATTGGATATAATCTGTGAGTCGGGAATCGACGGAATTGCACCTATTGAGATTATTGACAAGTCAACTTCGTCGGAACACAACATTTGCGCCACTTGAGCAGGATATCCAAACGAAAACGAAGCAAGCGACTGTAACGGCTTACTTCGTAATAGTCCATACGTAAAGGGAATCGTGTTGCTATAATCTATAATTGAAACACGCGTTTTCATTATTTTTTCGCAATCACTGTCTGTCCGCCTCTCACTTTTTGATTAAGAGAAACTTCGATGTGCAAGTCTTTAGGGATAAACAAATCCACACGAGAACCAAATTTTATAAAACCAAGTTCTTGATTTTGCGTTACTTGCGTACCTTCTTCGGCATAACATACAATTCTACGGGCAACAGCTCCGGCAATCTGACGGCATAGAATTTTTCCACATTCCGTATCCATAAAAATTGACGTGCGTTCATTTTTCGTCGAAGATTTCGGATTAAATGCCGGTAGTTTCACTCCATCGTGGTGGTCGCTCTTAAGAACGGTACCTGAAATCGGATATCTGTTCACGTGTACATTTAGTGGCGACATAAAAATGGAAATCTGTTTACATTCCGATTGAAGATATTCGTTTTCAACCACGTCTTCTATCACCACAATTTCGCCATCGGCAGGAGCAATCAAAGCATTCTCGTCTTGTGTCAACTGACGATTCGGCATTCTGAAAAAACTTACAATAGCAAGGAAGAACACAACCGAAACGGCAAGTACCGACCAAAATATTATCGGATTGACATGAATTTGATTTAAATACAAATTCAAAAGGCACAAAACCCCAAGTACTAAAATTATGATGGTAGAACCTTCTTTATGTATTTTCATATATTATTTTTCTACAAATGTATAAAAATATCTCTAAAACGCAATTATTTCACTTCCACAATATAATAATTCTTCTTTCCTCGCTGAAGCAAAATGTATGCTCCGTTGAGAATATCGTTGGTCGTGATTTGCATATCGATAGAATCTACCTTGGCTTTGTTCACGCTTACGCCACCACCTTGAATCATCTTACGCGCCTCGCCCTTGCTTGGGAAAATGTTCGTTTTTTCTGCCAATAGATTCAAGATAGGCATTCCTGCTTCGATTTCCGATTTGACAACCTGGAAAAGAGGCACGCCTTCAAATACTGAAAGGAACGTTTCCTTATCAAGTTTTTTCAACGAATCGCTTGTAGCATTTCCAAACAAAATATTTGATGCTTCAACTGCAGCTTCGTAATCTTCCTTGCTATGAACCATAGTCGTGACTTCCTGTGCAAGACGTTTTTGTAACAATCGCAAGTGAGGTGCCTGTTCGTGTTCTGCAATCAACGATTCAATCTCTTCCTTAGAAATCATCGTGAAGATTTTGATATATTTCTTTGCGTCATCGTCGCTCACATTCAACCAGAATTGGTAGAACTTAT
>JAFZTG010000064.1 GCA_017618935.1 Bacteroidales bacterium
GCGAAAACAGGTGAAAACGAATTGAAAGACTTGATTTCAATTCTCAATACACAGGAATACATAGCGGACAATTTCAAGATTTTTGATGTAAGCGGTAAAAATGAAATCACAATCGGCAATTCAATCGACTTCGACATTCAGGTAAAAAATCCACCAAGCACGATTAAATCAGTTGGTCGAAAGAATGGCGACAGATTTATTCAGTTGGTGAAAACAAACATTGAATCAATCTTTAGCGAATCACGAAACCATCTTTCTACACAATACACTTACAATGTCTATTTCGATCCCAACGCTGTCAAATCAAAAACGATAAAGCCAAGTGTCATTCAATGCGAAACAAGCGATGACCTTCCAGAAGCATCAAGTGATTTAATGCGGAAAAATCGCCTATATCTTGGATATAGACAAGGCGTATATTTGCCAACAGGTAGGACAGAACGCTTTTTCTTGGTTCTATTATTCATATAGCGACTTGGATTGGTGGCGAAATAGAAATCTTTATGATTTTGAATATGGCGTAATGAAAGGTTCAATCATTCTTGATTCTACCATAAGTTCCGCCTATAAGATTTGTTTCATTGACGATATAGACGAAATAGATTTATCCAGCACATTGAACCTTCAAGACATGTATAAATCGCTTCTCTTGACAGGATTGACTTATAGACTTGCGATTAGATACAAATTGAACGATTGGATTTCTGTTTTCAAAGAAGATTTCGAGGAACAGAAATCACTTATAAAAAGGATTAATTCTTCAAATAGACCTATCGTGTGGTCAAATATGGAAGGTTCTTTTCTTGAAAATTATTATAACGGAATAAATGGCGTAGGTTGGTAAATGTCAAAGGTAAGCGTTATTTCAAATTTGATTGGCGACCAAAACAAAGCCAAATTCCCTTCTACAATGGGTTCCGCATTGTCGATAAACATGTATCAGGAATCAAACGGAGAAGTGGTCTATCAAAAGTCCGTTCCACGGTATCAAATGGATTAAGCAACTTGAAAACACGAAAGAAGGGTGTCATGGTTCTTTCGTTTCTTCCACAGGGCTAGACACGAACAACAACGCCCCTGATGCGTTTTTCGTCATCCATTCAAAATTGTATAGAGTGGATTATAAGTGGGCCGTAGAGTGTCTAGGAAGCGTAAATACTGGGTCATACCCGACATTTGCGGAAACAGGTGGTGAACGACCACTTCTTTTAATTGCCGATGGTGTAAATCTTTTCTATTACAATCTCAAAGAAGGTGGTTCTCTCCATTACATAAATTTGCCCGACAGAATAAACGAACAGGGAGCAAAGATAAAGCCCACACATGTTCAAGTCGTTTCGGGTTCCATTATCGTAAACGATAGCGGTAGCGGTTATGCCTATTACTCCATACCATACCCACTTTCACAAACGACACGACAAGTTTATAAAATCGTGAATGGAGAAGTTCAATACAAGCCCGACAACATTACGCCAGATACAGAAACAGTCCAAAGCGACCAATATGTTTTTTTAGACGATTATGGAACGCCACTTTACAAGAATGGCGAATCAAATAGCGATGCCATAAACGCACTTTATGCCATTGGTTCAAACCTAATTGTATTTGGCCCTAAATCCATTGAGTTCTGGCAAAGGGGCGACGCAGAACAATACCAAACTTGGGTTAGGACATCTTACACATTCAATAGAGAAGTTGGCTTAGACTCGCCCAAATCCGTGGCAAGCGTAAACAACAATGTTTGTTTCGTATCTAATGGAATGAACGCTGGAAGGGCTGTATTTGCGATTTCTGGAACAGAATTTCAAAAGATTTCAGAAACATGGCTTGATGAAATCTTGGATAATTCCGACACGGACAACGCCATAGGATTTGCTTACAGTCGCTCAAATCATGCGTTCTATGGTCTATACATTCCGAACGCACAAAACAAGAGAAGTCGAACTTTCGTCTATGACTTTTCCACGCACCAATGGGCAGAAAGGTCTTCTCGAAATTTTGAAACAGGTCGTGATTTGGCATGGAACTTGATTTATCCCGTTTGGTTCGACAATAGAACTGTATTTGGTCACATTGGCGATGGTGAGCTTGTTTATTTGGATGATAATTTCCACCGAGAAGAAGTAAACGAGAATGAAAGCGTTTCCCTTATTCGTAGAAGACAATCACCCGTAATTATGAACAATTACCAAAATTTCACCTTTGACGAATTGGGTGTAGAACTCAATACAGGATCAATAAACGATTACAGCGTAAATCCAAAGGTTCAGTTGGAAATTTCAGAAGATGGCGGTAATTCTTTTGGAAATACGGTTCTTGAAGAATGCGGAAAAACGGGACAGTATTTTTATCGTGTCCGTTTTCTCAACTTGGGTGTTCAAAGACTTTGTGTCGTTCGTTTGACATTTTCCGAAAACATGGATGTCACATTAACAAACGCAAGTATTCGTGTTTCTCCGTTGGGCTTTAGCATGTAGGGGGCATTATGAAGAATGGCGAAATAAACAACACCACACCGATAGAAAACATGCGAGAAATCCTTAACGGAGCGTATTCCGTCAATACTGTAAACGATTGGTCCGTCATTGTCATTGGTTCGAACTTGGAAATATGGGAACTGTTTTGCCCTAAAGAAGGTTCTTATTTGCTCCCATCAAGAGCCGACCAAACCTTGATAGCGAAAGTTTTTAACAACGATGGTTCGGTTTCTTGTATGGTCGTGAAAATTGGGCAAACCGCTATTTGCGTTTCCCAACCTTGTAAAATCGAAATACAGAAATTGAACACAAAAAATTCAGTCAATAACGAATAAAATTGGAGGATAATTTATGGGTGTCATGTCCACAATAGCGAACGCCCTTGGTTTCGGCAATGCCGACCAAGTGAACGATGCGAAAAAAGCCATAGCTCAAAACAGGGGTTTATGGCAGAACAATTATAACGAAAATCAAGATACATTGAACAAGTATCTTGACACAATTTCACAAGCACACGATGACACTTTGAAAAGCCAATACAATCAGGCTAAAACAGATTATGCGAACATCGGTACATACGACCCTTCGAAATTTCAATATGGGAAATCGGTCGAAGACTTCATGTCGCCGGCGATGGACATGAGAATTAAAGCGGCAAGTGACGCTATAACAAATTCACAGGCGAACGCTCGGAAATATGTTCAGTTCCGATTATCTAAACGCATTAAACGCAAAATCACAAGCTATGGCAAGTGAAGAATACGACAAAGCGTTTAACAGATACGCACAGGACAAAAGTCAGGCTTTACAGGAACAACAATTCAACGCAAACGAGAAACAAAACGCCTACAAATCAAAGAGCGACTTGTATAAAACCCTTATGAACCAATTAGGGAACGATTACAACACCGACACGACAAACTGGCTTAATGGTATGGGCGATTATTACGGTGGAATGATTAACGCAAACAACGCATACACAAACGGCATGGCGAATGTGAACACATCACTTGCTAATGCTTCATTATCCGAAAATAATGGTGTTGCCGATATGCTCAACTTCGCTCTAAACACATTCAATTCAGTAATGGCTGGATAAGGAGAAAATAAAATGCTAGGAAGTTGGAATTATTCATTAAACACATTGAACCCAGTTCAAACACAAAACCAAGTCAAATTTGACAATGGAGCTTTACAGAACCATCAACAATCAGGTGACGAAAGACAGGAAATGCTCAACAGCATTAGAACCATGTTGGATTACAACCCTGATTTGGATACCTCGATGGCTGACGATGAAATTCCAGAATTTGATTCGGAAGAAGTCAAGAACGAAGTTTCAAAGCAGTTGCTCAATGGTGAGAATTTGGAAAAACTCAAACCGAACGACAGTTCGACCCACATAAATTTCGACCAAAGTGCCCTTGACAATCACCGTCAAAATGGATTGAAGGGAACCATCAAGGACATGCTCATGAATATGGTTGGCGGAATGATAGCGTTATAAGGGGGTTATATGGCTTTAAATATACAATGGCAATTTCAAGACCCGATAGATTTTTCAGATGTTCTTACAAGAAACCTTGAAAACAAACAGAAAACATATAACGAAATAGCGAAGAACTTGGGCGAAGGTATTCGCAATACTCACGATTATTTGCTGGATAGGGAAATGGCTGATTTGATGGAAAGAGCGAACAATGCTTCTCCAGAAATGAGCGACAGCGATTTAGAAAATCAAATCGCTATGAATAGAGCCAAGCGAATAAAGAAGGACAACACAGCACAAATACAGTGGAATTGGCAAAAGAACCGTGAAGACGCTGAACATAGATTCCAACAGAACTTGAACAACTCAAACGCAAGTCAAACACGAATGAAAGTGAATGGTGCGGCAAACGACATTAGACAAAAGCAAATTTCAATAGCGAATGACTTTAGGCAAATGACGGCGACCATCGATCCATTCCAAAGAAAGGCTTACGAAGACAAAATTTTGACCGATTTAGACCAGATGAATTTAGCCTATGAAACATTGGCTAGGTCATACACTCCTGAACAGTTGGCAAGTTTTGGTTTGTCCGATTTGAACGAATACACCAAAAAGATAAAAGACGCCATTAAACAGGGTCATTTCAGTGCTGATGCGGATTTCGCAAAAGTGGTGGAAATTGAAACCGAATATGAAAAACATGTTCGTTCTGGTGATTTAACAGACAATATGAAACAGTCTATGCTCAACCAATTAGAACCATTAATCCAAGGTGGTTCAAAAGAAGCATTCGCACTTAAACAGAAAATCCTTGGTGGTGAAACCGAAAAAGAAACTCTCACAAGAGAAACAAAGGCGAACGCCCGTTCAAGAGTTATTGGAGCTGGAAACGAAAAAGCGGACGCCGACAAAATGTCATTGGATGAACTTTTAAGCAAATGGCCTTTGACCAAATACGAACAGAACGCACTTGAAAAGAAATACAGTCCGACAACTCAAAAAGACGATGCCACGAAATATAAGTCTATGGGAATTTCTGAAAAGAAACTTTGGAAAGCACGAAACGCAAACAAGTTTAATTATTTGAGAAATAAAGGATTGATTTAAAATGGCTACAAATAAAGAAAATCTAATTGACGAACTTGTCGAAACCGCTGTTCTCTATGAACCACAAAGTGA
>JAFZTG010000065.1 GCA_017618935.1 Bacteroidales bacterium
CCGGTTTGCTGAAACTCGCCAGCCATTCGCCGTCGAAGTCAAGGAACTCGGCTTTGTATGTCAGTATGTCGTTCATATTCAATGCTCTTTTCATAGTAGGTCGTTACTTATTGTTTATCTTGTTGATTGCGTGTATTTTTCTCCGTACGCGACGGAGGTCGCTGTCGCAGTCGTCAATCACCGCGTCGATGTCCTTGGTGGCGGTCACGCCGTTTGCCTCGCAAATTTTGACAACGTCGGCTGCCGAAACGCCACGCAACGGAATGCACTTGCGTCCCACACGGCTCCAAATCTCGTTGTAGCCCTTCTTTTGCAGGCGGATGCCCTTGAGGATGCGTTTCTCCAAATAATCGGTGGCGGTGAGTATGATTCCGCACTCGTCTTCCAACTGGTTGTAGAGCGTGATGAAGAAATACAGCAGCTGGTCGCTCAGTTTGTCGGCCTCGTCGAGTATCACAAGCGGATTCGACTGCTTTTTGAGGCGCGACACTATCTGATACACCATTTCGCCGGTGGTCTTGCCGTCGGGGTTGCAGCCGATAGCCGTCATAAGTTCCTGAAGGAACGTCTTGCGGTTCCAGAACTCGTTGCAGCAAAGCATGTACACTTGCTTGTTGCGTTCGGCGTACTGCTTGCAGGCGAATGTTTTTCCGCTTCCGGCGTTGCCTGTTACCGCCATCACGAGGGCGTTTTCCTGTGCGTCGCTCAGGATTTTGGTCATAATCTGGAAATCGGCGGTTTCAACGGCTTCCCAACGGTCGTTGCGGAATCCGATACCGCTTGCGACCTTGCGCCACATGTCGTCCTTAATCAGTTCCCAGTTGCCGTTGATTATCTGGCTCACCGTGGCCGAACTCACGCCGATTGCCACGGCTGCTTTGTTCTGGCTTTCGTAACGCTCTGCGTACTTTACGAGAGCGTTTGCAATTTGTTGTTTCTTGATTTGTTCCATATCTTTGCTGAAAAAAAGTTGTTACTATGTTTTTGATTTATTACACTGCTATAATCTCTTCTGACGAGGAGTTAGAAGATATGAAGATAGGTTCTTTATTAGCGTTTCAACTTCATTTACAAGAGCATCTGAAGCTTTTCTCTCAAGAGTTCGGGGTTGTGTCAAAAAATTCACCCGACGTGATAAAGAATCGATTTTCAAAATTTGATTTAGAATATCAATTTGACCAATCTTCGAGGATGCTTGTTCCGCTTGTGCTCCAAATCGAAAACTATTTTCATTCAAAGATTCTTCTTGACCATATCGAAACGTTCTTTCGACTGTTGGCATTCCGTGACGGTTTACTGTACGAGGACTGCACTGTGAGTTTGGTTGAATTGTGATTGTTATTTCCATATACCATGAGTTTTATTAAATGTTAATACAAATCTTCTACTACAAATTCTTTGTCACTGGCCGCTTCCTGCAGACGTAGGCGGTTGCGGTTGTTCTTATGCTGACCTTTTTTGTCGGTAAGCAGCATTTTTTGTAGCGGTTCCAGTTCCTTTCGACTCTCTATCATGCGTTCCGTTTTTTCTTGAGCGTCGCAAATGGCCTGTGTGTTCTTAGCGATAAACTGACGGTTGAAATCGCGGACACGTTCAAGCTGCAATGTGTCTTCGTCGGTGCGCTCGCAGAGAGCCATCGGCTGCACGTACTTTTCCTCCAACAGGAACTGTAACGATTCGTCTTCGTTGACTGCAACCACATGGCTCATATCCGAATCGTCGTAACGAATATGCCAACGTGTGCTTGCATATTGGCGGAAATTCAAGTCGAAGCAATCGTATATGTGTCGTTCGCCATTGAGTTGCAGACGGATTCCCTCGCCACGCATCATAATAGTTCGTTCCGTCTGTACTCCGAACTGCATCAGGTATTGGTGTTCGTTGAGCAACAAACGTCTTTCCTCTGGTATCAGGGCGAATCCCTTTACATACAGGTCGTGTTTGTCGGCACGCTCGCGCTCTATTATAGCCTCAACTTGCTTGCAAACCTCGTCGTAAGTAGGTATATACCGCAGACTCATAATTTCTTTGTCGTAGTTCGGCTGTGGTGTCTTCGATGTTATATTCTGTCCGCTCCAGTTACTTTGGAACTGGCAATAACGTTTGTTCAGACTCTTAAAATAGCGTTCCACAATCTTTGACTTTGGATTTCCGACAGCCGCCGGTGTGAATTTGTCGCCGGCAACACCATAGAATGGCCGCATGGATGATTTCGCATAGTTGTCGGATTGAATCTGGTTTGCACGGTACATATTACCGAAAAGTTCTTTTGTGTGGAGCAACGCATTGCGAACGGCACGTGTAATCAAATTGACGCTTTCCGCCTTATGTGGACGACTTATCGCGTAGCCAACAGGATATAGAAAATACGGGTCAAGCACAACTTCGAGTGTCACACGGTTGGTTATGCTTCCGTTTTCGTCGCGATAGAATAGTTCAGCGTCCCAGCCGTCGAGCGTCCACATAGCCAACGGATAACTCGGCAGAGAACGTTTAACCTGCATTGTCTTTTCGTTGTTGAACACCTTGGATCCACGGCGACGTGCAAAAGTCACAGCTTCAAGTTTATCGCGCCATACGGCAACCGTTCTGTCGGAGATAGGTTTCCATCCTTGAATCTTCGCCACGTCTCCATAGATGCGTGCTATTTGGCAATTGTCCAAATTGTTTGGATGAGCAAGGAGCATTGTGAGGAACGCCTCACCTTCCTTGGTTACAACGGCGGCGTTTTTCTTGCCGTTCTTGTAGGCGTTGTGGATGAGCGAGTCGTATCCGCTGCGGAGATATTCCTTGTATTTGCGCTCGAAGGCACGTGCGTTGTCGGGCAGGTTGAAGGGGTAGCGGCTGTGGTCGAGTTCGGCAATGGCCTCGATTGCGAAGTCAATCACGCGGGCTTTGCGTCCGCCGATTGAGGCACGCTGTGCCTTGTGCTGTAGCTCGAATGCGCGCACGGCGTTGAGTATGATTGCGTTTGCGTAGTATTCGCGGCGTTTGTCGGCAGGCAGGTGCTTGCCGTCGGCGGTGGTGAACGAGTCGAAGAATCTGCTTGCCTCGGGACTGTGCTCTATGAGGTCGGCAATGATATTTTGTTTAACTACATTGTACGGATTACCTCCGCAATTCTCGTCAACTTTTGCCTTAAACCTCGTGGGAAGCGACTCGTATTCAACAAGAGCTGGTGTGCCAGGACAACCATGACGAATAACATGAATTAGATTACGAGAGGATAGTTTCTTGTAGTTGCAATAACTCATCACGCCATTGTCAACCAAATCATTCATCACATCAACAGCTAATATGTTATTGTAATATTCCATTTATATGAATCTATTTTCACGCAGAACTTTTGTAATGAGAGCACCACTTTTTTTGTTGGGCTTACGGTCTCCTCTAATGATACTTCTAACGTATGTATCAGTAACATTGAACTGTCGAGCTATTTTCTTAATTTCTATTTGACGTTCTAATGATTTTATTTGTTTTTCTACATTCATTTTGTATTTTTGTTTTGAATGACGAAACAAATATACGTAATATTACGTAATAACAAAGAAATATTACGTAAAAAATATATGATTTTTTATATATCATTCATAATGAGTAAGATAGATATTAAAAAAATTCGAGAATCAGTAAATATGACACAAAACCAGTTTGCGTCAGCCATTGGCGTTTCTTTGAAGACAATACAAAACTGGGAGTCTGGAACCGTCATTCCTAAATCAAAATGCGAAATATTACGTAATATCGAGGCGAATAATAGTGTTTTAATTGCAGGAAATAGTCATGGTAATATTGATAATCGGCATTATTATAGTGATAGTCCAGATGTACTACGCACTCAAATTGAAGAAATTGAGAAATTACTGAAAGAGAAAGAAGAAAGAATAAAGGAAAAGGATGCCCAAATAAAGGAAAAGGATGCCCAAATAAAACAGCTACTTAATATTCTTGAAAAAAACAGATAAAAAGTACAATCTCAACACAAGATCATCTGATAGAGTTACTAAAAGCGGCTTCTCGTTGAATAGGACTATGTAAACACTTGAAAAACAACACCTTTTTATAATTGTATTTTTGCATTATGGGGTATTTATGATAATGAATGTATGAAATTTAATACATTTATTTGCTTCTGCATATACATTTTTTGTCCCCCCATTTGTCACCCCATTTGTCACCCCATTACAAAAAAAACAAAAAACTGGAGAAAAATGGTTCTGGTTGTGATGGGGACGCAAATGGTGTGGAGAGAGGGGTGTTTTAAGAGGTGATTAAAGGGCGTTTAATCGCCGTTATTGTTGACATAGGAGTTGTACAAGCAAATCCAATCAAAATCCAACTAAAACCAACAAAAAAGCCCCGGAGAGGGGCAAAAAAAATTGAACTTAGACTGCACTTTTGTCGCACTTTTGTACTTTTCGTTTCAAATCGTTACATTCACAAGAAAGTCCGCAAACGCAATCACATCAAGCACTTCGGAGCGTCGGCACCAATTATGGAATTGTACTTTTTAATTTAGTGCCCATACTATTAAAAATTTTTCTTAAGAAAGGATTATTTCTGGGAATGAGTGAATTTGCTTCTTCACGTGAAAAATCTTCCGGCGTGGCATCGTTCAAGCGAGCCGAAAACAATCCGTAAGCAATGGTTTGAGCATATATATCGGCAAATGTCTTTTCGTTCAAATCATGAATTAGCAATTTCTGAAACACCTTCATTTGTTGTGCCAATTCAGATGTTTGTGTTTTATCGTTCTGCAATGCTTGTTCTATCACATTGGCCAACAACCGTGCTTTGCTCGCCATAACCTTCGCAAGCTGCATCGGCGATGTGATACGCTGTGGCATTGCATCGGTAAGATGTTTGATTATTTCAAGAAATTTATCAATAGCATCTGTCATTAGCACAATTTTGCCACCTCGAATATCTGCCAATCTAACCGCATCAACATATTCACCGTTTTCGTATAAATGAAAATCAAGATAGTCGGTAAATACAATATGGTCTAATGAATTGCGATACCGTTCAAATTGTTCTTTGTGTTCTTTATTACCATCTAAGTCAGGATCTTGTAAATCTTTTGCTTCTATAAAAGCTGCCGGTGTGTCTCCTTTAAGAATAATAAAGTCAGGAGCTCCACAATCGGTACGGGCGGGTTCGTTTACAACAGTATAACTCTTTGGCAATAGTCCAATCATCAAGTTCTGCAATGCTGGACGATAAGCGTGTTCACGTGCCACTCCCGTTGCATAGCACTTGTTCAGTTCTGAGATGTAAGTTTTAAGAATTTCAAACATGACAACTGTATTTTTTACACTATGTTTTTTACAACATTGTGATGTTTTTTTCATTTTTCTATTAACGCAATAATACTAAATAATACGAACGAAAAAGTTTCCGAAGATATTTATTACCTTCAAAAATATTAGCATATCCGTTGTGCATTATTATTGAAAACAAGATTTTAAGTTGTTGATGATCCTGCCTGAGCTCATGTTTATCAATTGTAAATTTACATAGTCTTTTAATACATCTTTCATACATACCTTCCATTAAATATTCCTATTTTGTTTTTCAATATTATAGGTATTGGTGTAAAAATAAGAAAAAGATTTTTTCATTTTTCAAAAAACGAAGGGAAAATATACAATTAGATTTTTTCTTCGTTATCCAACAATATGGCGTTTTGTGTATCGGCAGACAAACCTAATGCGTTGCCACCATCGCTACTCGCACTTCCTTTTTTCTAATGCAAACAAAAGAAAATATCCGTTTTTTGTAGTGTAATTTACTGATTTATTATATTTGCATTATTGTGACAAGGTTACAGATGTTGTTTTTCAGTAAAAAAACTAAATCATGTCACATAAAGATGCAACTTGTTAATAATGAGAAAACGACCTGTCATACTTATTTCCAACGACGACGGCATTGAAGCCAAAGGCATTCAATATCTTACCGAATTGATGAAGGAATTCGGCAACGTGTATGTTGTCGCTCCTCAGCAACATCAGTCGGGAATGGCACACGCCATAACGTTTAAAGTGCCTCTTCGGGCAAAATGTATCTGCGAGGAAGAAAACCTGCATATTTATTCGGTGAACGGCACGCCCGTGGATTGCGTTAAATTTGGCTTTGACCAACTGCTCCTGAATAAAAAAATCGACCTGGTGATTTCGGGAATCAATCACGGCTCGAATAGTGCCAACAGCATAATTTATTCTGGCACAGCGGCTTGTGCAAGAGAAGGTGCAATCAACAACATTCCATCAATTGCATTCTCAAGTCTGGACTTTTCGTCAACCATCAATTTTGAGCCATACAAACCTTACATAGAAAAAATTGTGAAGTATGTCTTGGAAAACGGATTAGACAAACACATTTATCTTAACGTGAATTTTCCAAAACCAGAAAAAAACATCAAAGGAATGCGTGTCTGTCACCTGACCAAAGGACTTTGGATTGAACGATTCATAAAAGAGCACGACCCTCGCAACAATGCTTGTTACTGGCTTACGGGCGAATACCATAACGAAGAGCCCGACAGCGAAACCAGCGACGAATGGTGTCTTGCCCACGATTACATAGCCATAGTGCCGGTAAAAGTGGAAAATTCCGATGAAAAATCTATACAATCACTCTCATCATTAAATACGCTATGAAAGAAAAATTCGACAATTTTTGGGTAGGCCTTGTTCTCGGACTTGTTGTCCCGTTCATCGCTTTTTTCGGCGTTTACAAATGGGTAAACCGAACAAATTCCATTTTGGAATTTATCGAAAAATTGAGTTCGTGGGGCGTACAAACAACCGTATTTTTATGGTGCATTCTGCCTATTGCGTTCGTTTTTGCCCTCTTCTATTTCCTTCATTGGGACAACGTGGCAAAAGGCGTTGTTTTCCCAACGATGATATACACTATTGTCCTACTCATTCTTGATATGTAAGCATGAACTACTACATTATTGCAGGCGAAGCATCGGGCGACCTACACGGAGCCAATCTCATAACGGCATTGAGACAAAGTGACGAAAATGCGAGTTTCCGTCTCTGGGGTGGCGATTTGATGGCAAAAGCCGCCGACACAGAACTTGTAAAACATTACAGGACATACGATTATATGGGAATTATGGAAGTGGTGAAACACGCCCGCCTAATTCTCAACAACATTTCTTTTTGCAAACAAGACATTGCTGAACACAAACCCGACGCCATTATTTTTGTTGACTTTCCGGGTTTCAACCTAAAAATCGCACCATTTGCAAAAAGTCTCGGAATTCCAACATTTTTCTATATCTCCCCGACCGTATGGGCATGGAAGGAAAATCGCGTGAAGACAATCAAGAAAAACATTGACCACATGTTTGTAGAACTGCCGTTTGTCAAGACATTCTACGAAACCCGTCACAACTATCACGTTGACTTTGTCGGTCATCCATTGTTGGATTCCATAGCTCAATTTAAAGAAAAGTATTCGCTTGAATCATTCAAAAAAGCGAACCACATTCCCGACAAAAAAATCGTCGCCGTGCTTCCTGGAAGTCGCGAATACGAGATTCGGGAGAATTTGAGGACAATGCAGTCTATTTCAGAGAAATATACTGACTATCAGTTTGTTGTTGCCGGAATGTCACGCTTTTCACTTGATTTCTATCAAAAATATATTACTGCCCAAAATATCTCCGTGGTTTTCAATCAGACATACGAATTGTTGAAAAAATCCGAGGCGGCAATCGTTGTTTCAGGTTCGGCAACACTTGAAACGGCAATACTGAACGTACCCGAAATCATAGTGTATCAAACGAGCCCAATCACATTCTATTTGGGAAAACTCTTTGTAAAACTGAATTTCTTGGGACTCCCGAATCTTATTATGGAACATCAAATTGTTCCTGAACTGCTTCAAAGCGATATGACACCAAAGAAATTGTCGGAAGCACTGGATTCCATCTTGTTTAATCCTCAATTCAGGAACGACATTTTGGACAATTATGCTCAATTACGAAACAAACTTGGCAACGAAGGTGCTTCACAACGAGTTGCCGCACACATTAAATCATACTTAAACAAATAATTATGGCACTTCAAGGATTAGACTTCGCAATCATTTTTCTCTATATTGCAGTCATTGTTTTTATCGGCATTTATTGCAAAAAACAAGCTGAAAAAGACAAGTCGTCGTATTTACTGGGGGGACGGAGAATGCCCTGGTACATGCTCGGCCTATCCGACGCGTCGGGAATGTTCGACATTTCTGGCACAATGTGGCTCGTGACACTCCTTTTTGTGTACGGACTAAAAAGTGTCTGGATTCCGTGGCTTTGGCCTACATTCAACCAAATTTTCCTTATGATGTTCCTTTCGGCTTGGCTACGTCGCTCCAACGTCACCACTGGCGCCGAATGGATACAGACGAGATTCGGGAACGGAAGAGGAAGCGTACTGTCGCACTGGATTGTAGTCTGTTTTGCCTTGCTCATCGGACTTTCTATGCTTTCATACGGTTTTGTGGGATTGGGAAAATTCCTTATGATCTTCATTCCTTGGGAAAACGTGTGTGCATTCTTAAATATTGCTCCCGACTGCATTCCCCAAACCTACGTACCTCACGTGTATGGCATTTTCTTCACGCTGTTTGCGACGATTTACACCATACTTGGTGGTATGATCAGCATTGTGTGGGCCGACGTGGTGCAATATTCCATTATGACCATTGCGTCGATTGCAATTGGTATTATCGCTATGTACAACGTAAGTCCCGAAACGCTTGCCGCTCTTACGCCCGACGGATGGAACTCACCCTTTTTCGGAAATACTATTGACATAGATTGGACTGGCACGTTACACGAAGTGAACACAAAAATCGCAGAAGACGGTTATTCCCTATTCAGTCTGTTTTTTGGTTTTATGTTTATGAAAGGTATTCTTGTGAGCTTGGCAGGACCGGCACCGACATACGACATGCAAAAAATTCTTGCCAACAAGACACCTCAAGATGCATTGAAAATGAGTGGTTCCGTTTCGGTCATTCTTAACCCTATCCGTTACTTTATGGTTTCGGGCTTCGCTATTCTCGCCATTGCGTTTTACGACGAACTGAATCTTTCGGTAAACGGTATCATTGATTTTGAACAGATTCTACCTGCCGCCATGGTTAAATTCCTTCCTGCAGGATTGCTTGGATTACTTCTTGCCGGTTTATTGGCAGCATTTATGTCAACATTTGCAGGCACGCTCAACGCGACACAAGCATATATTACAAACGACATCTACTTGAAATACATCAAACCTGACGCGAACGCAAATCAACAAAGAAAATTAAACTACATAGTCGGATTTGGAGCAGTTATTTTCAGCACGATTCTTGGCCTGACACTCAAAAACATAAATGAAATATTACAAATCGTGACAGGTGCCTTTTACGCAAGCTATATTGCGTCAAACGTGCTCAAATGGTACTGGTGGCGATTCAACGGCGAAGGTTATTTCTGGGGAATGCTCACGGGAATTTTGTCGGGAGTCGTCATTGGAACAATACAGTTAGTCACTCCCGAAGTCATCACCGACAATTTCAGCTTCATTCCTACGAGTCTAATCGCCCTTTATATGTTCCCTGTTACGCTTGTGATTTCGCTTATAGGTTGTATTTTAGGAACGTTGCTCACCGAACCTACCGAAGAAAACACATTGAAATCATTCTATGCAAACATTCGTCCTTGGGGATTCTGGAAACCTGTCCTTCGCTTGGTACAACAAGAGCAACCCAATTTCAAACCCAACACCCGATTTGGCAAAGATATGACCAACGTAGCTGTCGGCATAATCACTCAAACAGCATTGGTTGCAATGCCTATTTGTTTGATAACACGCCATTGGTTAGGTTTCGGCCTAACAATAGCAATCATTCTTGTTGGAGGAACGATTTTGAAATTCACGTGGTGGGATAAATTAGACGAGATATAAAAAAAGCTGTCTGATTTGACAGCTTTTCATATCACTATTTTCTATTGCTATATTTCATAAACGCAAGGGAAATATCTTCCTTGTAAGTATCCGTCACTGGTATCTCGACCATTGGTTGGGTATCCAGTTCCAGCACGAGTCCCACGCCACCTTTACGGAGAGCAACAGCGTGGTCAAAATTCACCATATATTTTCTATGACAACGGAAAATCGTGGTATCCTTTAAATCCTCAACCAATCGTTTGAGCGAATTTCTCAGAAGATAATCCAACATTTTTCCCTGATTTTGATATTTAATATGGACATAATTATCGTCAGACTCAATCCAGATGACGTTTTCCAGCTTAACTGACAGACGAATTTCGCCCTTTTCGTCCTTGAACTGTACCACAGTGGGCTGATCAACCACAGGAGCGACAATATCACTTCCCTTATACTGATTCTCTAATTTCTGCAAGGCGTTTTTCTTTTCCCAGAAAGCCAAATACAGCCACGACAACATTGTCGGAATCAAAAGCACGAAGAAAATTGCAGAAAAGCAACTCCAAAAGAAATCAACCACCTGAGTTCCGTCTTTTAATCCCGCAGTGGCAGGCATTGCAAGCGTCGCTATACTGGTGTAGATGATTGACATAGCGGATATTTCCACAACAATCCAAACTGCGAAAACCCAATAAAACATTCTATGACGCTTGGCATAAAAATATAATATGATACGGCTTATAACCAACACAACAAAGCCGACAAATACAATGGCCATCGACCATAACAGGTATTCCAGCGTAGTAACGTCGCCTCCGCCCCATTGTGTAGAAGAAAATGGCTTATAGATATTTATAAACAACAATGCAAATATCGTCGCAAACACAACGGAACTTGCAAGACCAGATTTATGGGTCAAATAGCCAGGAATTTCTTTTTGTTGCTTAAATTCTATTAGCTTCATACTGAAATTTTGTGCAAAAATAAAAAAAATCCTTTACACAAACAAGAATGAAAAATTCGAGGAAAAATGTATATTTGTAACGAATTAAAAACACAGAAGATGATAACAACAGATTTAGACAAGGCAAGTTATAGCCTGGGAATGAATATAGGAGCAAGTCTCAAGGGCGAAGGCGTGAGCCAAATCAATGCCGAAGTGTTCGCAAAAGGACTTTCTGACATGCTCAACGGAGGGAAACTTGAACTCTCGATGCAAGAGGCATACGAGACGATACAAGATTTTTTGGCGAAAGCAAATGCAGCCAAATTTTCTAAAAACATTACCGAGGGAAAGAAATTCTTGGAAGAAAACGGGAAACGTCCTGAAGTAGTAACGCTTCCAAGCGGCTTACAATATGAAATAATCAAGCAAGGGAACGGTCCTAAACCCAAAGCAACCGATACGGTAACCACACACTATCATGGTACTTTGATTGACGGAACGGTGTTTGACAGTTCTGTACAACGCAATCAACCGGCATCATTCCCTGTAAACGGCGTAATTCAAGGATGGGTTGAAGCGCTTCAACTTATGCCTGTTGGCTCGAAATGGAAATTATATGTACCTTCTGAATTAGCGTATGGTGCAAATCCACACCCGGGCGGACCGATTGAACCACACATGACGCTTATTTTCGAGGTTGAATTATTGGCAATCAAATAAAAATCTTCTGGCTTATGAAACGATTGTTGACACTTTTCATATCAGTTTTTCTTCTGGCTCACCTCTGTTTTAGCCAAAAGAATCTGCAAAAACGTGCCGACGACGCGTTGAAAGCCAACGAGTACACTTTTGCCATCAACAATTATAAAAGTTTGTTTTCACAAATTGAGAACGAAGACCCTAACAAAGCCGTCATTGCTTTCAAAATTGGCTATTGCTATCGACATATTTCAAGCCCGCTTCACGCACAATTATGGTTCGAGAAAGCCATCGACATGAATTATCAAGACCCTATCGTTTATCTTTATTGTGCCGATGCAATGCGAATGAACGAGAATTTCGACAAGGCAATTTCTTACTACGAGAAATATCATTCGTTGGTTCCATCCGACAAAAAAGCGGATAAAGGCATAGAATCATGCAAGAATGCGAGAAAATGGATTAAAAATCCAACAAATTATAGAGTAACAAATCTCGCCTACGTCAATAGCGAGTTTTCGGATTATTCTCCATTTTACGTTTTTGACGGGAAAGGTTCTTCGTTGTTCTTTTCTTCCTCTCGCTCAAATGCCGTTGGCGATATGATTCACGGCGGTAGCGGACAACGATTCTGCGACATCTATACATCAAAAGAAGACGCCAAAGGTGCGTGGTCGGCAGCAGTTTCGGTTTCCGACCAAATCAATACGACGAATGAGGAAGGTGCGCCAAGTGTTACGAAAGATGGAAAATTCTTGTTTTATACTCAATGTGAATACGGAAGTGCAAAATCATTCTGTAAAATACTGTCTTCCAACAAAATAGGTGCTTCATGGGACAAGCCTGTCGTTGTAAAGTTTTCCGATACGAAAGATACGGTTGACTACGTGCATCCGTGCATTTCGGAGAGCGGTCTCACGTTGTTTTTTGCATCAAACCGACAAGGTGGCTATGGCGGTTACGATATTTGGTACTGCACTCGTCAATCGGTTAACGAGAAATGGGGAAAGCCCAAGAACGCGGGCAATATTATCAACACCGAAAACGATGAATTGTTCCCGTATTTACGTGCCGACAGTACGCTCTATTTTGCCTCGAACGGTCACGTGGGCATGGGTGGCTTGGACATTTTCAGAGTAAATCACGACGCGAAAGGCAAAGAATATATTCTTAACCTAATGAGCCCAATCAACTCTCCGTCGGATGATTTCGGCATTTCGTTCAAAGATTCCTTGGAAGAAGGATTCTTCAGTTCCAACCGTCCGGGTGGAAAAGGTTACGACGACATTTATCATTTTTCAATCGTAAAACTGCATTATTCCATTAAAGGGAAAGTACTCAACGAAATGACCAACGAGCCGATTCCGCAGGCGACTGTCGGGTTGATTGGTAGTGACGGAACATCAATGGAAGCGGTAACGGACAACGAAGGGAATTACACGTTTCAACTGAATCCGCAGACCAATTATGTATTATTGGCTATGCATAAGGAATTCCTGAACAGCAAATACAAGATTTCAACGTATGGTCGTAAAGATGACAAGGATTTCGAGGTCAACCTCTATATGACGCAAATGGATGCGGCGATAGAAGTACCGAATGTACTGTACGACGTGAATCGCTGGGAATTACGACCAGAATCCATTGTTTCGCTCAATAAATTGTTGGAAACATTGGAGGACAACCCTTCCATCACCATAGAATTGAGTTCACACACCGACTATCGTGTGGGAACAAAAATGACCAACGAAGAATTGTCACAACTACGTGCCCAATCGGTTGTGGATTTCCTTATATCAAAAGGTATAGACAAGAAAAGACTGACGGCGAAAGGATATGGCGCATCGTCACCAAAACATGTTGATTTGAAATATGCCGACTTGTATCCTTTCTTGAAGGTTGGCGACGTGTTGACACCTGAATTCATACAGAATCTAAGCGACAAATCTCAGCAAGAAATTTGTCATCAAATAAATCGTAGAACAGAGTTCCGTGTAACTTCAACAAATTATAAAAAGTAATGGCAGTAGAATCTCGCTATATGCAACGTGGCGTTTCGGCAGGCAAGGAAGATGTGCACAACGCTATTAAAAACATTGACAAAGGATTGTATCCTCAGGCATTTTGTAAAATCATCCCCGACATTTTAGGGGGCGATCCAGAATATTGCAACATCATGCACGCCGACGGAGCCGGCACAAAATCATCGTTGGCATATCTTTATTGGAAAGAAACGGGAGACTTGTCTGTCTGGAAAGGCATTGCCCAAGATGCGCTGATTATGAACATCGACGACCTTTTGTGCGTTGGTGCCGTTGACAATATATTGGTTTCGTCAACGATAGGCCGTAACAAACTGCTGATTCCTGGCGAAGTCATTTCTGCCATCATCAATGGAACTGACGAACTGCTTGCTGAACTGCGAGAAATGGGCGTTGGCGTGTATGCCACAGGTGGCGAGACAGCCGATGTGGGCGACTTGGTACGAACTATCATCGTTGACAGCACCGTAACATGTCGTATGAAACGAAGCGACGTCATAAACAATGCCAATATCAAGGCAGGCGACGTGATTGTGGGACTTGCTTCTTACGGGAAAGCAACCTATGAAAAAGAATACAATGGCGGAATGGGTAGTAACGGATTAACCTCGGCTCGTCACGACGTGTTTGGAAAATATCTTGCAAAAAAATATCCTGAGAGTTACGATGCCGCCGTACCCGACGACCTTGTATATTCTGGTAATTTGAAACTTACCGATGCTGTTCAGGATTCTCCTCTTGACGCTGGAAAATTAGTACTTTCACCAACAAGAACGTATGCTCCTGTTGTAAAAAAACTGTTAGATGCCATGCGTCCACAAATCCATGGAATGGTTCACTGTTCGGGTGGTGCACAAACAAAAATTCTGCATTTTATTGATAATCTTAAAGTTGTAAAAGACAACCTCTTCCCTGTACCTCCTCTTTTCAAAACCATCAAAGAGCAATCGGGAACGGATTGGAAAGAAATGTACAAGGTATTCAATATGGGACATCGTTTGGAAGTGTATGTTTCTCCCGAAAATGCACAACAGGTAATCGAGATTTCCAAGTCATTCAATATCGACGCACAAGTTGTTGGCCGTATCGAGGCATCGGACAAGAAAGAACTGGTTATAGAAAGTGAATTTGGCAGATTTGAATACTAAACTCAAACGTTCAGTCCATCCGTATGCAGGGAAAATACGACATAATCATTGTTGGTAGTGGTCTTGGTGGATTAGTATGCGGATATATCCTTTCAAAAAAAGGATTCAAAATTGTCATAGTTGAAAAAAACGCTCAAATAGGCGGTTGTTTGCAGTCATTCAGACGCAAGGGAGTGAATTTTGACACGGGAATGCACTACATTGGTAGTATGGACGAAGGTCAAATCCTTTATCGTTTCTGGAAATATCTTGGCTTAACAGAAACAATTCCTCTCCAAAGATTGAACAACGACGGTTTCGACATTATTTCGCTCAATGGAACGCAATACAACATTGCTTCGGGGTACGACAATTTCATTCATACTCTGTCACAAAAGTTTCCAAACAACGAAGATGACATTAAGAATTATGTAAAACGAGTGAAAGATATTGCCGACGCATCGCCATTATATAATCTGAAAAAAATACAAAACAACGTTTTTTTAGAGCCTGATTACATAAAGACGAGCATTAACGATTTCATTGCTTCGACAACGCAAAACCCTGTCTTGCAAAACGTATTGGCGGGCAATCTGCCTCTATACGCAGGAGTGAAAGACAAAACGCCGACGTATATTCACGCTCTCATCACTAATTTTTATATTCAGAGTGCATTCAGAATCATTGGAGGAAGTAATCAAATTGCCGATTCGCTTGCAAATTCAATAAAACAATTTGGCGGTGAAATCTTTACCAATGCCGAAGTTGACAAATTCATTTGTAACTCCGAGAAAGCAACTGCCGTGATTCTTACGAATGGTGAACGACTGGAAGCAAAAAATTTCATTTCGAACGTACATCCACAGGTTACCATAAGCAAGATTGACTCTCCGATGATACGGAAAGCGTATAGAACACGCATCAATAGCTTGCAAAACACGATTTCGAATTTCACCGTATATATAAAATTCAAACCAAACACGACACCCTATCTTAATTATAATTACTACTATTACAAGAATGCCGACGTGTGGGCTGGCAACGACTACAATCCCGAAAAATGGCCTGAACAATTTCTGTTTATGCATCAATGCAAGGAAAAAGACCAGAAATTTGCCGAAAGTGCCGAACTCATTGCCTATATGAATTACTCCGAAGTAGAACAATGGAAAGATACAACCGTAGGACATCGCGGCGAGGATTACGAACTCTTCAAAAAGCAAAAGGCAGAACGAATGTTGCAAGAACTTGAGCATTCGTTTCCTGGAATTCAGAACTGCATTGAAACATACTATACCTCATCGCCGTTGACGTATGAGAATTACACCAAAACAAAGGACGGTTCAATGTACGGAATCATTCGCGACAAAAATTTCCCCACACAGACACTCGTTTCGCAAAGAACCAAAATACCAAACCTGTTTATGACAGGGCAAAATATCAATTCCCACGGTATTTTAGGTGTCACAATCGGCTCCGTCATCACTTGTGCCGAATTTTTGGGGCTGAACGAAGTTATACAAGAGTTTTACGAATAACATATAAGGTAGGGCTGCCACCATGTGACAGCCCTACTGTATTTTCACGGATTAATTTGTATAGACGCGATTAATCGCATCTATACAAGAAACGGTTTGTGTTACAACAACTTACCAACTAACATCTTTTTTTGTTGAAATTTCATTGTCCAAAACAAAACTTTCAACTATCTTTCAAAAAAAATTTTATGTTAGATATTTATAAGGCATCGGCTGGTTCGGGAAAAACCTATACACTCACGTTGGAATACATAAAACTGCTGTTCCACGACCCGAAAAATTATAGGAAAACGCTTGCCGTCACATTCACCAACAATGCTTGTGGCGAGATGAAAAATAGAATTTTGCGTGCGCTATACCTTCTTTCGTTCAAGGACGATGCCGACTACATAAAAGAACTGCAAGCAGAAAAATTCAATGGCAAGACGCTCAAAAAAGAAGAAATCCAAGCCACCGCAAAAAAAATCTATAAGGACATTCTTCACAATTATTCGTTTTTCTACATTGAAACCATTGACGCCTTTACACAAAACGTAATTCGCAACTTTGCAAAAGATTTGGGACTGCCCCCAAAATTCACGTTGGAACTAAGGCAAAACGAGATTTTGGAAACTATTGTGAAGAATCTTCTGATAAACTCTCTTGATAACGAGGATTTACATAAGATTCTTGTTGATTTTGCCTACGAAGATATTGAAAACAGTACCACAACCGACATAAAAAAAGAAGTCAAGAACGAAAGCAATAAATTTTTCAAGGAACTATATCAGGAGGTAATGACCGATAATCCTCGATCCAACGAGGAAATAAAGGAAAACATAACAAAATTGTCGCTGTTCTTTGAGAAATTGGAACAAACGAAGAAAAACACGAAAAAACAAGCACAGATTGTGAGCGACGAAATTGAGCTGGCACTCAAAAAAGCAAACTTAGATGTCAGTTTTTTTAATGCACCTATTCGAGACACATTAAACATCAACGAATTATTTAAATCGGGAAAACTTAATGAAAAGGTGTTTTCTCCTATAGATTGTTGTAGCAAAAGCAAGAAAGATAATCATCTTGAAGAACTTACCGAACTATACAATAACGGCGTTTTACAAAAACTGAAAAGAATCCAGGATTTAGTTATTGAATACAATACGGCAAAAAAAATATTGGAGCATAAAAAAGGCGTCATTCTTTCGCAATACATTCAGAATGAATTAGATACATATTGTAAAGAAGAAAACACATTCTTTTTGGCATTTGCCAACAAATTTCTGAAATCCATCATCAATGGCAGCGATACGCCGTTTGTGTATGAAAAAATTGGTCAAACCATTGAAAACATTATGGTTGACGAATTTCAAGACACGTCGAAAATGCAATGGGAAAACTTCAAGCCAATTGTACTGAATCTTTTAAGTAGTTTGAAAAAAGCACTGATTATAGGCGATGTGAAACAGTCAATCTATCGTTTTCGTAACGGGAATTGGCAACTATTGCACAATCTTGAGCACGATTCCGAACTTCTCCCCTACATCAACGAAGAAACCATTGACAAACTGAATGTGAACTACCGAAGCAAAAAGAATATCGTGCAATTCAACAACTTTTTCTTTCAACACTATTCAAAGAAAATCGACAAGAACTTCAATTCGTATTATGGCACGAACAACGACACCATAACCCATATTTACGAAAACTGCTGTCAGCAAGTGGGGAAAGGCGACGGTGGCTGCGTTGAAATTCAAATTTTTGATGGGAAAGCCGATGACGCACAAGAAGAACTCAACAAGGCATTGGTAGAGAAAGTGGTTTCGTTGCTGAAATTAGGCAGAAAGCCCGACGATATTGTTTTTCTCTGTTATAAAAACGATGAAATCAGCGATTTGGTAAATCTTTTCAACGAAAAAAAAACCGAATATCCCGATTATGCCCCTTATTTTTCAATAATGAGCAAGGAAGCTCTGCTTCTCAACAATTCTTTGGCGGTACAATTTATTATTTGTTACCTAAAACGCCTGAACGTAAACGACACGAGCAAGGACGCCCAATTTCTCGACAGTTTCTTGACCTACACGTTCAACACGCTTCACAAGACAGGTTTTGAAACCTTTGCCAAAATTCTGGAACTCCCGGAATATGCCCTCAAACCGATAGTGCAGAATATGTCGATTTTTGAGACATGTGAACATATTATTGAAAACTTTAAATTGCAAACCTTACCGGAAGAGACAGCGTTTCTTACTGATTTTCAAAACATTGTATATTCTTATTCAAAAAATAACAACACCTGCATATCAAGTTTCTTGGAACACTGGGATGAAATCAAGGAGAAAACCTATCTGCAACAAGCCCAAGCCCATGGCTGTATGAGCGCGGCGACAATTCACAGTTCCAAAGGACTCGAATACCCCGTGGTCATTATGCCAAGATTCATAAAAGGGAAATATCTCCAAAGAACAGTTCTTTACAAAACCAATTTTGATGACCTAAAACTGGTTGACTTACAAGGCGACTTGCGACAAACAACGTTGCGAGACGAATATATCGAAGAACAATACAACGTGGAAATCGACGATACCAATGCATTGTACGTTGCGTGTACGCGACCTAAAGAGGAACTCTACATTTTTGACAGAAGCAGTAGTGGCAAGGAAACGTTTAGAACGATTCTTCTTGGGAAAACGGAGAAAGAGAAGAAAAGTTCCAAGAAAGACCAAGAACCGCCTGAATCAATTTCACCTTCTGATTTTATTGATAAATATCACGATTGGTTTCAAGGCAATCCCGACCTTGACACGATTGAAATTTCGGGAAACTGTTTCAGGTTAGGAGAACCAAAACCGTCAAAAGCGACAGAATCTAACGATACGATTGTTACCCAAAACTTTTCGTCGTACACCATTCCTAAACTTGTGAACAACGGCGTGGAAAGCGACATAGAGATAAAGCTCGTGCCAGAGAAGAACTCGAAACATTTCATTGAAATGCTTGATCAACCACAAACCGAACGAGAACATGGTCTGCTAATGCACAAGATTTTGGAACACATCAACACCGTTGCCGATATTGAACGCTATGTTAATCAGTATTGTCCGCCAGAATTGTTTCCAATGGCAGAAAAACAAGAAATTGCAGAAAAACTGAGACAAAAAATCACTGACAAGCGTGTTGCTCATTGGTTCGACGACTCATGGGACCACATTTTGACGGAGCAACCTTTATTACAACAAAATGGTGCGGAAAAACGTCCTGACCGTATGCTCATCAAAGGAAACGACGTTACCATTATTGACTACAAATTTGGTAAGGAACAACCTGAGAGTTACAAGAAACAAGTGAAAGAATACATGAACATTCTGTCGCAAATGGGCTACACGGCACAAGGATTCATCTGGTACGTGGAACTTGACGACATTGTGACTGTTGCATAAAAAAGCGGATGCAGTTACCTACATCCGCTCCATATAAACCAATCCTATTATTATGCGAACAATTTTTCCAAGTTGTCCTTATATAATTGTTTTACAACATTTCTCTTAACCTTCAACGTAGGAGTTAGAACGCCATTGCCAATAGACCATTCGTCGGCAACCAAGTCGAATTTCTTGATTTGTTCCGTATCACCAAATTGAAGATTGTATTTATCAACTTCGCGTTTGAAACGAGCAATGATGTCTTTGTTTTTCACCATTTCTGCCGGTGTCGTGTATTCAATGCCGTGAGTACCGCACCATGTTTTCAAAAACTCAAAGTTTGGATTGATGATTGCAGCAGGGAATTTTTGATTTTCACCGAATACAACAATATTTTCGATAAATGGTGACACACCAAATGCACTTTCCAACGTTTGCGGATTTACATATTTTCCGAATGCTGTCTTAAACAACGCCTTGATACGACCTGTCAAAACAAGTTGACCACGGTCGGTAAACTTACCAAGGTCACCCGTGTGGAACCAGCCATCTTTGTCAATTACCTCATCGGTCAATTCTTGTGATTTGTAGTAACCCATCATCACATTCTGACCTTTACACATCACCTCGCCATTTTCGGCAATCTTGATTTCTACGCCAGGAAGCGGGAAACCAACCGTACCTGCCTCACGAGAGAATTTTTCACGGGCACTAACGGCAATCACCGGCGATGTTTCTGTCAATCCATATCCTTCAAACACTGGCATTCCTATCGCAGAGAAGAATGAAACCAAATGAGAAGGAATAGCGGCAGAACCAGAAACCACGATATCAAAATCGCCACCGATAGCGGCAACAATCTTATTCAAAACGAGTTTTCTCGCTATCGCACATTTAATATTGTAGAAGAATGTACGGTCGCAAGCCTCAATCTTATATTGTTTTGCTACTTCGATTGACCAGTAGAACAATTTCTTAGAAAATCCTGTCAGTTTCTTTCCGTTGTCGTAGATTTTGTCATAGAATTTTTCCAACACTCTTGGTACAGCCGACATCATTGTAGGATTTACTTCCTTGATGTTTTCAGCGATTGTTCCAAGATTTTGTACATAATAAACTGACATTCCAAGGTATTGGTACAAGAATACCAACATTCTTTCGTACACGTGACACAACGGCAAGAAGCTCAACGAACGAGTTGACCACGCCGATGGAGTCGTACGCAACGACATTAATTGTGAGATGAAGTTATTATGTGAAAGCATTACACCTTTGGGAACGCCGGTTGTACCTGACGTATAAACGATTGAAGCCAAATCGGATGATTTCACCGCATCTTTACGTTTTTGCAGCTCTTCAGGATTTTGGTTGTTCTTTCCTAAATCGATAAATTGGCTGAAATATGGATATTCCTTTCTGTCGATGAACGTATAGAAATGCTTCAAATCCTTTGGCAAATCAGCTTTAACGGCGTTGATTTTCTTCATCACGTCGGCTCCTTCCATAAACACAACCTTTGCTTCGGAATGTTCAAGAATGTATTTGTAATCGTTTTCGCTCACCGTAGGATACACCGGAACAGTAACAGCACCAATCTGCATGATACCCATATCAAGCATATTCCATTCTGGACGGTTCGAAGCGATAAGTGCTACTTTGTCGCCTGCCTGAATACCAAGAGCCATCAATGCGTAGCTAATGTTATTCATATATTCTTGATATTCACGAGGAGAATAATACTCCCATTGACCAGTTTGCTTTCCTGCCAATGCAATGTTCTGACTTGGATAATTTTGCTCGTAATTGTCAACGATATCAAATAATCTCGTCGGAGTTTTGATGTTTGTAAAATCTCTTAAAATGAATTTATGTGCCATAACTTTAAATTTGTTTGTGCAAAAATCCTTCGTTTTTTGTTTACAATCAAAAAAATGGTGTACCCGAGCTTATCAATACGCAAAAATCTAAATTCTGGTGCTAAATTCGTTATTATGGGGTGAAATCAGAAGAGCACAAACGGCGAATATTTCGTCCCTCGCATTGTAGAGACGCGACAAATCGCGTTTATACAACAGACATTATTATAATTGATAAAATATGACAAGAAATCAAAACGCTATAAAACAACATTATTCTACCAAAACATTTTTCAGAAAAAAATACATATATATTATATCTTTCTTTCATCAAACTGAAAAAATCATATATTTGCCAAAAGTTTTTTAACGTGGGGTTGGTATGTACTGTTGGGTAGTAATAAAAGGATATTCGTAACGATGAGACGTAATACAAAGAAGCAAAACAAGGTGATTCGTCAAAGAATGTTTACTTCATATACATCAACTTTGATAAGTGTTGCACTGGTTTTGTTTGTTTTAAGTTTGATAGGTTTGTTGCTGACGAGCGAAAGAGCGTTGTCAAATCATGTAAAGGAAAAAATCGGTTTTACTTTGTTTCTCAAATCCGATGTGCGTGATGCCGATATGTTTGAACTGCGTAAATCCGTTGACGCGATGGAGATGGTGAAGCAGACGGAATTTGTCTCTGCCGAGGAGGCAAGTGCACGTTTGGCGGCAACTCTCGGACAAAATTACGTTGATTTGGCGGAAGGAAATCCTATTCCACCGTCGTTGGAAGTGCATTTTTATGCAGAATATGCTACTCCCGAAAATTTCGTTTTGATTGAGCAACAGTTTAAAAATAACGAATTGGTTGATTCCATTCATTATGATAGGTCGCACATACAGACACTCAATTCCAACATTAAAAAAATCAGTTGGTTCTTGTTTGCGTTAAGCGTTTTGTTGTTCGGCGTTTCTGTCGTGCTGATACATAATACGATACGTTTGTCAATTTATTCAAAACGATTCTTGATAAAAACAATGCAATTGGTGGGAGCTACGAATCATTACATTCGCTCGCCGTTCCTTTTGCGTGGGGCTTTCCAAGGCTTTTTGAGCGGCTTGATTGCCGTGGCATTGACGGTTGGCATTTTATATTTTTTACAGGCAGGTTCTTACGAAATTATAAAATTCCTTGACTTTGAGCTATTGGGTGTTGTATTTTTGGCCGTCATTTTGATAGGAATGTTCTTGACGTTTATTGCGACATTCTTTGCGTTGAATAAGTTCTTGAAAATCAATAAAGACGAGTTATATATTATTTAAAATGAATATCTTAGAACAACTCAAATCCACAAAAGAGGATAAAAATTTTACGTTTAGCACGACCAATTATATATTGATATTAATTGGTGTTATTATTTTATTTATAGGTTTTGTATTGTTGTCAGGTGGTGCATCTACCGACCCCGACGTATTTTATACGGCAGGTGAAGGCGAAGCCGACATTTTTAATTTCCGTCGGTTGACATTGGCACCGATAGTAATTTTGTTCGGATTCTTCTTTGAAATTTTTGCAATCCTTTGGAAACCAAAAACTAAATCAAACGAATAGTAATGGATTGTTTACAAGCATTTATACTTGGGTTGATACAAGGTTTAACGGAGTATCTGCCCGTCAGCAGTAGTGGTCATTTAACGATTGGTGCTCATTTCTTCGGACTTTCGGGCGAAGAGAATTTGTTGTTCAACGTGGTTGTGCACGTTGCAACGGTTTGTAGCACCTTTGTGATTCTTTGGAAAGAAATCGTCTGGATTTTCAAAGGTTGTCTGAAATTTGAAATGAACGACGAGATGAGATATTTCTTCAATATCCTTATTTCAATGATTCCTGTGGGAATTGTTGGCGTATTTTTCAAAGATACGGTTGAGGAAATCTTTGGTTCTGGATTGCTGATTGTTGGCATCATGTTGCTCGTTACGGCTTCGCTGTTAGCATTCTCGTACAATGCGAAACCTCGTCAGAAGGAAACTATTTCGTTACGCGACGCCTTTATCATTGGTGTGGCACAAGCGTGTGCCGTTATGCCTGGATTGTCGCGCTCGGGTTCTACCATTGCCACGGGTTTGTTGTTGGGAAATAAGAAAGAGAATCTCGCTCAATTTTCATTCTTGATGGTGATTCCTCCTATTCTTGGCGAGGCGTTGCTCGATGTACTGAAGATTGCGAAAAACGGTTACGAGACCGTTGCCTCAGGCATTTCTCCATCGGCAATGATAGTAGGTTTCTTGACGGCGTTCGTTGCAGGCTGTTTTGCGTGCCGTTGGATGATTAACATCGTTAAGAAAGGCAAACTGATTTATTTTGCGATATATTGTGCGATTGTGGCAATCGTAACATTAATATACACACTTTGTTAGTATGGATTTTTTAGAGGGAGAAGTTTTATATTTCGATAAACCGTTGCAATGGACTTCGTTCGATGTGGTGAACAAGACGAGGTACATGTTGCGTCGTTCCCTCGGTGTGAAAAAAATCAAGGTCGGTCACGCAGGTACGCTTGATCCATTGGCGACGGGTGTGATGATTGTATGTACGGGAAAAGCCACAAAAAAGATTGATTCCTATCTCCATCAGGATAAAGAATACGTTGCGACACTCAAATTGGGAGCAACAACGCCGTCGTTTGACAAGGAGACCGAAGAAAATGCAACGTACCCTATTGATTTTGTGACAAAATCGTTGGTGGAGGAAACATTGAAGCAATTCGTCGGCGAAATATCGCAAGTGCCACCTTCGTATTCGGCAATACGAGTAAATGGAACGAGAGCATACGAGTTGGCTCGGAAGAACAAGGATGTGCAGATTGAACCACGCACCGTTCGCATTGACAAAATTGAATTATTAGACTATGATTTACCACATATAACAATCAAAGTAGCATGTAGCAAAGGCACGTATATTCGTTCACTGGCACGAGACATCGGAAGTGAATTGATGTGCGGAGCATATTTGACAGCGTTACAACGCACAAAAGTTGGAGAAGTTGGTTTGGAAGATTGTATCACAATTGAAAAGTTTCAAGAAATTATAGAACAGGAAAATAGTGTATTATGAAGTTATCAGAATTTAGATTGAAGATTCCTACTGAATCAATTGCCTTGTATCCGTCAGAAAATCGTGATGAGGCTCGTTTGTTAGTCTTGGACGCAAAAACGGGGAAAATCGAACACAAGATTTTTAAGAATATCATTGATTATTTTGAAGATCAAGATGTTTTGGTGTTGAATAACACAAGAGTTTTTCCTGCGAGATTGTACGGAAACAAGGAACGTACGGGAGCAAGAATCGAAGTATTTTTGTTGCGCGAATTGAATCGCGAGCAGTATCTTTGGGACGTGCTTGTTGATCCTGCTCGTAAAATCCGTATTGGAAACAAATTGTATTTCGGTGAAAATGATGAACTTGTAGCTGAAGTAATTGATAACACAACTTCACGTGGAAGAACTATCCGTTTCTTGTGCGAAGAAGATTATGACACGTTTAAGAAAATCTTGTTCTCGTTAGGCGAAACACCGCTTCCCGACCATATTTTGGCTGGTCGTAAAGTGGAAGATTCCGATCAAGACCGTTTCCAAAATATTTTTGCCACGGAAGAAGGTTCGGTGGCATTGCCGGCTGCGGGAACGCACTTTAGCCGCGAATTGATGAAACGTTTGGAAATCAAGGGTGTAAACATTGAATATCTTACGTTACACATGGGATTGGGCAATTTCAGTGCTGTTGAAGTTGAGGATTTGACCAAACACAAAATGGATTCCGAACGAATGATTATCACTCCTGAAATTGCAGACAAAGTGAACGAGGCAAAAGAAAATCGCCATAATGTTTGTGCTTGTGGAGCGACAGTGTTGCGTGCTATGGAATCGTCGGTTTCTATGAACGGATTCTTGAAACCATTCGATGGATGGACGAATAAATTCATTTTCCCTCCGTATGATTTTTCAATTGCAAATCGTCTGATTTCAAACTTTCATCTTTCTCAGTCAACTATGTATATGATGGTGTGCGCTTTCGGTGGTTTCGACTTGGTTAAGAAAACCTACGAGACGGCTATCAAAGAAGGGTATAAGTTTGGCTCATACGGTGACGCTTTGCTGATTTTGAAATAATAATATGATTTCGTTAATTGTCTGTACGTATAATCGTGGTGCATACATTTATAGAACGCTTAAATGTATCGCTCTCAACGATTTTCCTATCAACGATTATGAGATAGTGTTGATAGACAACAATTGTACTGACAATACGGAAGAGGAATGTAAACGTTTTCGTGCCGATTTTCCCAACGTACACTATTCTTATGTTGTAGAAACAAAACAAGGTTTGTCGGCAGCGAGAAACCGAGGATTTGCCGAAGCGAAAGGTGACTGCCTTGTCTTTCTTGATGACGATGCGTTTGTTCAGTCCGATTACCTGAAATATTTGCAGGTGAATTTGTCACAATATCCCGAAATGATGGCATTTGGCGGAAAAATAATCCCGTTGTACGAAAGTGGCAAGGAACCAGACTGGATGTCGCCCCGCTTGATGCCGATTGTTTCTGCTATTGACAAATATCAATATACAGGCTTGTTTCGCGGAAATTCCTATCCAATTGGTGCAAATATGGGATTTCGTCGTGCTTGTGTAGAAAAAGTCGGCTTGTTCAACGAGAAACTTGGTCGTTCAAAGAAAAATTTGATGGGTGGCGAGGAGAAAGATTATTTTGAACGAATAAAGAAATTGAAAATGCCCGTGTTTTATTTCCCTCATGTGATTGTAAAACACGTTATTCCACAGAATAGAACGACAGTTGACTATGTGAAGCGAATGGCGTATGGTGCCGGCGTGAGCGAAAAAGTCCGTTGCAATGGATTTGGAGAATATTTCGTATCGCTATTGAAAGAAATATTGAAATGGGGCGGCTCGTTTGTACTCTGGTTATTCTATCTGCTTCTGCTGAAACCCAAGAAAGCCAATATGATATTGCGTTTTCGCTGGAATGTTACAAAAGGATTGTTAATTGGAAAAATACGAGAAAATGATTGATCCGCAAATAGAAGAATCATGGAAGCAAGTCTTGTTGCCAGAATTTAACAAGCCGTATTTTGTCAATCTGAAAAATTTCTTGGTTGAAGAAAAGAAAAAATATGTGGTGTATCCTGCCGGACCCAATATTTTTAACGCTTTTGCCTTTACACCATTTGACAAGGTGAAAGTTGTGATTATCGGCCAGGATCCGTATCATGGTCCGGGACAAGCCCACGGATTGTCGTTTTCCGTTCCCGAGGGGGTACAAAAACCGCCATCCTTAGTGAACATATTCAAGGAAATACATTCCGACTTAGGGAAAGAAATTCCCGAAAGTGGCAATTTGGAACGTTGGGCTCGTCAAGGCGTGATGCTTCTAAACGCAACATTGACGGTTCGTGCAAATCAAGCGGGTTCGCACCAAAAGAAAGGATGGGAACAGTTCACCGACAGTGTCATAAAAACGATTTCAGATAAGAAGACTGGCGTCGTGTTCTTGCTCTGGGGAAGATTTGCACAGGATAAGGCCTCGTTGATTGATGCCTCGAAACATTTTGTCTTAAAAGCGGCTCATCCATCGCCATTGTCGGCTTATAACGGCTTTTTCGGTTGTAAGCATTTTTCCCTGACAAACGAGATTTTACAAGCCCAAGGAGAGACTCCGATAGATTGGTAAATGCACCTAATTTTTTTCATCTTCATATTTCCAAGAAGAGCAAAAAAAATTTTTAACCCCTATAATCAATACCGTAAAGGGACTAACGAATAAGCATTCAAAATTTTTACTGAATTGCGGAACATTTTTCGTTTTTTTTGTAACTTTGGTACACTTATAAGTGTCTTATATACACTTTTATTTTTTTTAGCGTAGTATTGACAATTTTAAAGTTTTTCGTATGAGAAAATTCTTATCTTTTTGCGTATTTGCGTTGTTTGCAACGGCCTCATTCTCACAGTATTCCATCAAGATGGAACGAATGGAAGCAGATGGTCAAATCTATTATCAAGGTGAATTACCACTCAAAAGTTATGTTGACGATGCGGAAGATGGTTTTCTTCCCGCATTGAATACGACGTATGTTGTTGATTTAAAAAATCTTACGACAAACACCCAAATGGGGAAATTACAAGTAAACATCGTCGATAGAGCAGAAAGCAATGGATGGTGGACAGAAGTAAATCCTACATATAAAGTTTTAGGAGAAGATATTACACCTTCCGATGCAATTACGCAAGAGGCAAAGATTTTCGTTATGAATTTAGGAGATGAGCCAGAAGCCGGAAAATATACCTTGATTTTCCACGCTTGGGGCGTTTATGAGAACGTTGATGAGGTGACTCTGACTATCGAGGATTTGTCGATGGCGACGTTGGTTGACATGCATTTGGAGGAAACTTCTTTAGAGTTGTCGACAGGTGAAACAAGTGATGCAAAATCCTTGATTCGTTATAGTATGTTCGAGGCAACCGAAACAGAAGAATATCCGTCGTTTGAAAGTTCTAATCCAAAAGTTGCCACGGTTGATAAATATGGCGTGGTGACAGCAGTTGCTCCTGGCACTGCCACTATCACAGTCACGACACTGGGTAAGTTGCTGACAGCTATTGATGAATATGAAGCTGGTTCATTGCTGACTCGCGAAAACGAACTGCAAGTAACGGTTAGCTTAAAACCAAATGTCGTTTTCGCATGGAATAGTTATGGAACCGACGTAGAAGGCGTTGGCGAAGAAGGCGTAAGCGATTATTGGCAATACAGCAATACCGAGAAAATTCCTGCTGCTCTCGACGCCTTTGAATCGGGCTTGGCATCTACGTGGATTGCAAGCGAAGGCGATTCGTTCACCATTCACATCAAAGGTGTTTCAAAAGTAACAGGAACCTTGGATTTGGTTCTTGTTGACCAACGGCAAGAAGTGAACAACTGGGGCGAAATGAGTGATTTTGAAAGAAGTATTGCCATTACAGAAGGAGAAGAATTTGATATTACCAAAACAATGGAAATCAAGTATTTCCAAAATGCACAAGGTGTTTCGTATGCAATGCCCGATGTTGTTCTGGAATTTTCGCCGTCAAATGGTAGTGAATATGGGAAGGAAAACACCGTGGATTTTTCGTTGAGTGAATTCAATGTTTCGTATGAACATAAGGAAGTTGGCGGCAAGACACCTACGGCTTCGTTCACCGAGAAATCATATACAGTTGAAGCTGGCGAAAAAATTACCATTACTCCGGCATATACCGACATTGACGATTTTAGCAATCTTGCATTTTTGCTGAAAGAATACAATGGTTGCGTAACATTTGAACCTCAAAAAGATGGCTCTTGTGTGGTGACTGGTGTTGTAGCAGGAAAAGATTCATTAATTTTGAATTTGACGTATTCCGATGGAACACAAACTTATAAGTTCAACGATACTTGTGAAATTGTTGTTACTCCGTCACAAAAAGTTCCACAACCGAAAGTGGAAAAAACAAAATATGTGTATTGTCAAAATGATGTGCCAGAGGCATTTTCGGTGGAAGCAAACGAGGGTGCAAAATTACAATGGTATCGCAAGTCAAAAGGTGATTATGTGCTTTTAGATGCCGAGCCAGTTATTGCTACCGACAATGTTACGAACGTTACCTATGCCGTTTCACAAGTGATTGACGGCGTGGAAAGCGCGAAGGTTGAAATTTCTATAAGAGTGAACGAAACGCCGACGCTTGAACTTGTTTATCCTAAAATAGCATACGTGGATTCTCCTATCACAATCCAAGCAAATGCTTCAATTTCAAGTTATTATGTGTGGTCAACGGGTGATGAGGTTGTGAATCCTACAACGGAAAGCAAGATTCAAGTCTCGTTTGCACAAATAGGCGTTCACAATCTTTTTGTTGAAGCAAATGCCGAGGGTTGTAAGGCACGACAGGATTTCTCAATAAAGACAAAACCATTGCCGACGGTTTCGTTTGCAAAGGAAACGTATTCCGTATTTGTGGGCGAAACAATCTCGGTTGCTCCAGTTTTCAACAACATGATAGCCGGAGCTGACGCACAATGGACAGTGGAAGATGAAAAAATTGCTTCCATTGAAAATCAGGAAAATGGAACTGTCAAGGCAGAGGGAATCGGTTCTACGGTTGTTACGTATTCTACAACCTACACCGACCCTGAAACAAAATACACGCAAACGTATTCTGCTTCGTACACGTTGCAAGTAACGGAATTTGTGGAATCGGTTGTGTGCGAAAACGTTGAAATTGAAATGTTTACTGGTGAACATTTCTTTGTTGACGCCACGGTACACTCGTTAACAGGCGAAAATGACTATCACCTTGAAACGTCAAGTCAAGATTCTTTGAAGATTGACATTGTTGACAAGATGATTACTGCCGTAGAAGCTGGCGAAGTCGTTTTGAATGTAGTTTCCGACGAAAAATCTTCGCTTCGTGGAACAATCACCGTTACTATCAAACCGTTTATTTCGGCAAAAGAAATTTCGTTGCCAAAGCAAGTTACCATTCTTGTTGGTAGCGATACAACTTTGGTTGCTTCGGTGATTCCAGCAAATGCAAGTTATGTGGATGTGAAATTCTTGGAAAAAGACGACGATATTATCACGGTGACTGCCGACGGCAAGGTTATTGGTAAATCGGTTGGAACGTCTATCGTAAGCGCCTCTACCAAAGAAGGTTTGCAGGGACAAACAATGGTATATGTTACTTCGAGCGATGAGGAAATCGTGAAAATTCGTCTGAACAACGGCGAAGAGGCAATGTACTTGAAAGTGGGCGAGTCAAAAACGGTTTCGTGCCAAGTGTCGCCAACGACTATCAAGGCAAACGATTTGGTGTGGGCTTCGGGCAACGCCGAAATTGCCACGGTTTCGCCAAGTGGTATCGTAACTGCTGAAAAAGAAGGCGAAATGTTCTTATACATCTCGTACAAAACTGTGATTGATGAGAAAATCAAAGTGTTTGTGACAAAATCAAATGCTCCTACAATTTCTTTCATTCCGACAATTGCAATGCAGCAACTTGGAAGTGCTGTTTCGCTTGATTTGAGTTCGTATGTAAGCGACGATGTGACGGAATTTGGTGAATTGCAGCTTTCCGCTCAGGAAAATGAAAATATCGCCGTAGAAATTCAAAATGGCATTGCAACGTTGACATTGAAAAACACGTCATTCGTAGGAAATACGACAATCATCCTCGTTGCAACTGATGAAGAAGGACTTGCAACCTCGCGTTCTGTTGACGTGCAAGTTGCCATGAAAGAAAACGAGGCTCCTGTTGTTGAAATGGATACGATTGTGGTTCCGTTCGGAAAATATACGCAAATTGTTATTGCCGATATGGTGAAGGACGACTACACCGCTTCGGCTGACTTAGATTTTGATTTTGAGGAAGGCGAAAATCTTATCGTAAAGAAAATGAAGAACGCCTCCTTGAGAATCTCCGCCTTGGAAGACGACTGGTTTGGTGAAGACTATTTGACAGTAACTGTTACCGATGCCGATAATTTAGTTACCGAGAAAAGAATCGTGGTAATTGTTCAACAAGCAGAGAACCAGGCACCTGTCATTTCCGAAATACCACAACAAAATGAAATCGGTACGGAATTATTCTCAAATATTGACTTATCTCAATATGTTTCAGATGATTACACTTCTCCGTCAAACATTGTCTGGTCGGCTACGACTTCTGAAAATGTGAGCGTGAAGTTCTCGGGCTGCTATGCGGAAATTGCCGATTTGAACGAGTATTGGCGTGGTGCCGAAATCATTACGTTTACCGCAATGGACCAAGGTGGTTTGACTTCTTCTATCGACGTTACTTTCTATCGTATGACCGAAACGACTGAAACAGAACAAGAGTTTGGTTGGTACGGAAAACCGACGGTAAAAATCATAACCTCACGCTATTATGGCACTCCTGGCGATGAATTTACCTTGATTGGCACATTCTACGGTTCGGAATGTTCTGGCGAATGGATAATCGACGGTGTGGAATTGAGCGACCCATACGCCTTGATTCAAACGTTGAAATTCCCAGAAACTGGATTCTACGACGTTGCATTTAAAGTAATGTACGGCGAAGGGGAAATCCTACAAGTTGACGAAAATCTTGTTGTTTACGGTATTGAACAAAGAAATGAAGGCATTTGTATCGGTTCTAACGCAACATTGACGGCAACCGACGGTGTTGACTCTTACGCTTGGAGCACCAACGAAACAACGCAATCTATCGAGATTGCTCCTGAAACAACGCAGACATACGTTTTAACAATGCAAAAAGGTCTTACTACAATGATAGACTCGGTGACTGTTCGCGTTTCGGTTCCTGTAAGTTTGAGAGAAGATTCGGTAATGTGTGCGGGAACGAAATATGAATTGGTTGCACAAGGCGAATATGAATCGTATTCGTGGAATACGGGCGAAACGACACAATCTATCGTTATTCCTGCTGCCGTAGCCGATTATACGATAACGACGCAAGACGACCTTGGTTGCGAAAGCTCGGCAACATTCAAGGTAACTGCCGTAAACGACTTGCCTACAATCAACCTTGGTGATGATAAAACCGTGTGCGACAAAGTCATAACGACACTTGATGCCGGTGCAGGTTTTGTATATGCTTGGGACATAACGAAATACGATGGTTCAAAGGTTAATTCGGCAGAACAAAGTATCAGTTTGGATTCTTCGGCATACGTCACTGTAAAAATCGTTGACAACAATCAATGTGAGAACTTTGATACTATTACGATTACATACACATATCCATATCCCGAAGAAATCGGAATCATTACCTATAGCGAATCAAGCAAGAACCTGATTGTTGCTTGGGAACGTACTATCGACGTGAATACGGTAAGTTATCAAGTAGAACGCAAGATTAACGACACGCAATGGGAAAAAGTCGGCGACGTTGTTCCATTCACCGATTTCGGTATCGTGGTTGACGAAGCTACTAACTTCGAAGGTCGTGCCTACAATTATCGTCTGTTGACAACCGACGGTTGTAATAACACGGCAACGAGCGGCGTATATCGTTCTTCGTTCATTCAGTCGGTAAAAACACAAGATGGAAATTATGGCGTAAACTGGTGGACGTACAAGTCACCTCGTCAAGGAAATGTTGTGGGTAGTTATCTGCTACGAAAAACCGACCCGTCATTGCATGCCGATGGGCTTATAGAAGGCTATGAAGTAATTGATAATTTCTCATCGGAAGACGACTTTATTGGCTGGACCGAC
>JAFZTG010000066.1 GCA_017618935.1 Bacteroidales bacterium
CTACGGGCGTGTAGTCCACGACCAAGCCATTTACGGCGTACAACCCGAAGGCAAGGTGCAGGTTGACTGGCATTTCCAGTCGTTCACATTTCCCGACGGGGAGCCGTATGAACTCTGTTATCCCACGTTTACCATAACTGAATGGTACAAAAAGTTTTGGGACGGCGTAAAAGGCGATTCCGTCGTGATTAAACCCGAAGAATTGTTCTGCACAGTGAGAATACCGCTTCGTCATGTTGGTATGGGACAAATGATGGCAATAGACCCAGCCGAGATTGAGGCGTTGGCGGCAAAAAGCAACTATCCCGAATATGGCATAAGCGGACGATGTAATTACATAACTGAACGCGGTCGGCGGTCGGTTGGCTTGTCGGGAAACAAGGCACACCACCTTGATTTGACTGTGGAACTCGGTTTTTCGAGCGATATGGGTTCTACCAACAGCCGATTCCCCGAAGAAATCTGCGAAGGCCAGCAGCAAATGTCGCAAGGCAGTATGATGGGACTCTCGTATAACCAGTTGGACGTGTCAACCGAAGATATGGAAGACGTGGACTTGTATATGCAGTCGCTCGGCGTTCCGGCTCGGCGAAATGTGAACGATTCCGTTGTGCAACGCGGCGAACAGATGTTTTATCAGGCAAAATGCCATTTGTGCCATGTGACCACGCTCCATACCAAGGTAGGCGGGTCGGTGCTGCTGAACGGCACCCGTTTGCCATGGTTAGGCAACCAGACCATTCACCCGTATTCCGACTTCCTGCTCCACGACATGGGCTCCGAAATTATGGGCGTAGGGCTTAACGACAATTTTGTAAGCGGATTGGCAAGAGGCAACGAATGGCGTACAACTCCGTTGTGGGGCGTTGGGCTGCAGGAAAAAGTCAATGCGCACACCTACTTTCTTCACGACGGGCGCGCACGAAATTTCGTGGAAGCCATTATGTGGCATGGTGGCGAAGGCGAAGCGTCGAAAAATCTATTTAAGAATATGAACAAAAACGACAGAACGGCTTTGGTGGCATTTCTTAACTCGTTATAGAATTTAGAATTAAAAGTTAAAAATTAAGAATTAAAAGAGGGTTAATTGTAAAAAAGATGAAAAAGATATTTTGTTTTGTTATGGCTCTGTTGCCGTTGTTTGGATTGGCACAGGAAAATCAGGAATCTAATGCACAAGCAACGACTCACGACGATGATTTTGAAAACGGCATTGTTTCCATGAGTGGAAAAACAGGTCTGAAAATCAGTAGCGGCAAGGGCGACTTTGTATTCAAACCGTTTATGCTGGTGCAGACGTGCGCAAAATTCAATTATTACGATGACGAAGGACTTGACAAGGCGTATAATCAGGACAATGTGGCGAACAGTGGTTTTGCCGTTCCTTACGCTGTGCTTGGCTTCACAGGGAAAGCGTTTGGAAAGGTTACGTTCAACTTGTCGATAAATGCGGCGGCAAGCGGAGGCGCGCTGCTTCAGCAGGCGTGGTTCGATGTGCAGACAAAGAACAACGTGGCTTTTCGTATCGGAAAGTTCAAAACACCGTTTACCCACGCATATCTCACCACGTTGGGCGAAACATTGCTTCCCATGCTTCCTAACTCACTGACAGCCACAGTGATTCTGCCGTATGCGTTGAACGCCGTCACGCCAAGTATAGGATTGGGTTTTGACTTGGGGGCGGAAATGCACGGCTCCATTGCTGGCAAATTCGGTTACGAATTGGGCGTCTTCAACGGAACGGGAATAGGCACGAATGCGGCAGGACGGACATTCAGCGACGACTGGCATATTCCGTCGTTATTGTATGCAGGACGAATCACATTCTCGCCCAAAGGTGCCATGCCTATGATTCAAGGTTCAGCAAGCCGTCTTGACGAAAATAAATGGATGATTGGTATTTCATCGTCGCTGAACGTTGAAAGCGAGAACGAAAGTACCAACGATTTCCGCGCCGGCTTTGAGTTCGCGTATTTGTATCACAAATTGTATCTTGCTGCCGAATGTTATGTGATGCACATAGGATTTACGGAACGACAGAAAATCAGCGAGACATACAATTATCTTGGTGGCTACGCACAGGCAGGTTATTTTGTGACCGACAAATTGCAGGCGGCGTTGCGTTACGAACTTTACGAACGTAACGGACTGGATACCAAGGGAATGCTGAACATGCCCGCTGTCGGATTCAATTATTTTATGCCGGGTTGCAACCTGAAATTGCAGGCTATGTACCAATACACCGGCCGTACGGGGCACGAAACGCAGATTGACCGCGACAACGACGATTTGGGAATGACTGTCCACAGCGCGACGGTAATGTTACAATACACGTTTTGAATTAAGAATTAAAAATAAAAATTAAGAATTTGGATTTGTAGAGACGCACGGTCGTGCGTCTCCTGACTGCAAAAAAAAGGATTTATGAAGAAGATATTGATTATAAGTCTTTTAGCCCTTTCTGCCTGCGATGACGGTGACATAATTGAAGATCTCAAGGTGGAAAATACGGGACGGACTGTCACTGTGGTCACCTCGGTTTCGGGCATTGAAAATTGGTCGTCGGGTTACAATGTGGTGGTTGCCGGTTTCGGCGACAACAAATATGCCGACATATCAAAGAACATTTCCGTAGGTGCCGACACAATTGTGTTAAGAGGTATTGGCAGTTCGGTGAAGACTATAGAAATCTGCGTGATAAATCGTCTTCGTGAACGTGTGGCTACATTCTACAAAAGCGATATTTCAGCCGACAACAGCGATGAGATAGTTTTGGAGGCAGGCGCAATCCGTGCCGATATGTTCAACGCCATACAAAATGCGATATTCACGCCAACGTGTGCGGCGTGCCACGGAGGAGGAAAATCCGCTGCTGCAGGGCTTTATTTGACCGAAGGGAAAAGTTACGACGCATTGGTTAACGTGGCTTCGTCAAAGGCGACCGACGGCTCGCTGCGTGTGGTCCCTGGTGATGCGGAAAATAGTTTCATGTATAAGGTTGTCACTGGTACCGACGGCGTTCTCTCATTCGACCATTCCAACATGATTACCGAAGAAAAATACGTAAAACTGATTGAAAACTGGATTACAAAAGGAATAGAATAAAACCACTAATTCATATAAATATCTATTTCATTACATTAACGAAAATCTAATATTTACACCGCCACTCGTCGTTGATGTTCTATAACCGTTCGTAAGTGGTTGATTCATAGTGTATTCCAAATATAAACGCATTGTAATTCTTTGACTTAGCATATATTCCGCATAACTTTTGAACGCATACGATTTCGTTCCCGAAATTTTACGCGTAATATCTTCTGCAATATTACGACGAATTGTCTGATTATCGCGTACCGAAAAGTCCATCCTTATCGTTAAATCATTTTGAAAATGATGACTACCTCCTGCGGTTGATATATTTACCTTGAAATCTTCGAACACATATCCTGCTCCCACAACGTATTCAAAATTAGAAACTTCCGAAATTTCGGTGTTGGTGAACGACAATGTTACCGTGCGATTTCTTCGTATCTCGAGTTTCGCAGTCATATTGTTTTTCATTTTTGAATCAACGCCAACCAACGGATTGAAACGTTCAGAGATGCCAACGGTTGACACATCATATTCAGGTGACACGTACAACGAACCGTCAATCGGATCAATGTAAAAATCATCGGCATAAGTGTTAGCCGACGAGAACGATTCGTAAGCGCCCATATTGTATGTTGACGTGTATGCGTGATTGATGTTCACCGCCTTGAAATAGGTCTTGAAGAACGGCAATTTAGCCAAACCGTTGTACGTAAGTCTCCAGTTCAAAGAGCGCAAGAATGTTGAGAAACTTGAAAACATCGGGATAAAATAGGTGTCAATGTTTACGTCGTCAACCGACTGTCCCGTGTATGCCGAGAAGAATGCCGGAATCAGCACGTCTTGCGACATTTCATTATACAAAATCGGAAAACCAGATTCAATGTCGGTTTCGTAAACTGAGCCGAAATTCTTTTGTGCCAATCTATGCGAAACGGCAAGACGATTTTGTTTGAATCGTTCGTATGCCTTGTCGGAATTGAATGCGGAAGCAATTGAGTTACAAGAGATTGAGAAATTTCCCGTTGTCAATTTATTCTTCTCGTTTTCATCTTTGTCGCCCCACAAGTACTTTGTGTAATTATGAGAATAACTCCGTTCGCTTGATAGCGTGATTTTCATATTTTTAACTGGCTCCAACGATGATTGAATACGCAAACGGTCTGAGTATGTGTATTTTAACTTGTCGCTAATATAATCATTATCAACCAACCAATCATCGGTAGTCAAGTGTGATTCCAAATCGCTCGGAACCAAGCCCATCACGTATGGCCAACCGGGTGTCGCACCCGAAGTAAACGGTTTATATAATCCAAATACCTGCGTATCATACTTGTAACCAGGAACAAAACTGCCTTCCGTTCGAGAATAACTGATAGTTGCCGTCTTGAACATCATCAAAGTATTGACTACTTGGTCGGTTGCACGAGTCAACGGTGTTTGTTCCACATCTTTTTTACCCACGACGGTGATTTTTCCCTTTTCAACCTCTCGCTTGCACGTTACGCGCACTTTCTTGTCGGAAAGGATTTCCGTCTCTGACGGAACCAATTGTCCATCTTCGTCTAACACCGTGACTTTTACATCAGTCGTACCCAACTTATGATTGACGAAAATCTTGTTGTCGCCATCGGTTTTCACATTTGATTTGGTGAATTTAACCGTTTCTTTCCGTTTCTGGTTCTTGTTGCCATTGTTGGTTTGTTTCACACGTTTTTGAACGCCGGCAAGATATTTTGACTTACCATATAGTTTCGTGAAGTTAAACGTCTCGTCGAGCGTGTGCGTTCCCGTGTTGGTGATATTGTTCCCATAATCAAGATCGTCTTCATCGGTGGTTTCAGTTCCCATCTGCCAATTGTAGGTACCGGCATATTTGTAATTGGTTGTTGTCCAGTCCAATGCGTCAATCTTATTAAGAGGAACTTGCCATGTAAGATTCCATTTCTGATTAAACTCCATATTTTCGCCAAACGTCTTGGCACTCTTCCACACCTCACGTTTGTATTCACGCCAAATATCCTCGTCGGTCTTGTCTATCACGCCCGACGGCTCGTCAAGACGGGAATCGTTGGTGGCATTATACGACAATTTCAAACCTTTCGAAATAGGATAATTCACACTGTACGAACGATACCAGTAGAACCATTTGCTTGCCGTTTTAGGCAACTCAAAATTGTATGCAGACAAATTCCTCCGTTGTTGTTCCTTGTACGTTCTGTCCCATTCGCTCTTGAACGAAACGCTTGCAGGCAACAGATAGAAGTTAAATTCCTTTATCAACTTGATTTTGTTTGACTTAAACGGCTGATAATTCTTCGGACGCATATTGTATCCGTAATTGAATGCAACCTTGTATTGGTGCTTATAGTCTTCCTCGTAGTCAACATCGTGGGCACGGAAACGATTATAGGCAAATGTACCCGAGAAGTTCGTGATATTGAACGGATGCTGCTTTTTCGGCGTACGGGCTATCTTGACATTAGTGAAATTGTAACTGAAATTCTGCGTATATTCCTGTGTCAGATTTAACAAAGAATCTCGTTCTTGTTTTGTCGTAAAATTAGCCAACGAGCGTGACAAGGTAATATCAGGATTTGTTGGGTCGTATTGTGGCGTAATGTACGTTTCCGACAAATCGACATAAAATGGCAAGACCAACTTCCATGATTCGGGGAAGAATTTATGCAAAGCCACACTTGAAGCCACATCGTACTGATACAGATTTTCAATACTCCGTTCAAATACTTTCTGGTCAACGCTTCCGAAGCCTGGCTTGCTAATTTTTCCAGCCAAGGAAACTGTTGCAAAATCAGCCAAACTTGTCCGCACGGAACCTACGGTCGCCCAACCACTTTGGTCGTTCATATCGGTAAGACGAAGTTCGTTGAACCACACAATTCCCGACTTTTTCTGTCCGTCATCCTGCGGATTCGACGCTTTTTTCTTTCTGTTTCTCACACCCAACATTACCGTACGAACATTGCCTGTATTGGGATTTCCCTTTATACTCACACGATTGTTGCCGTGTGAAACGGTGTAAGTATGATACGTTTCCAACTCTGGCATTACGCCATCGTTTATCATTTTGTTTCGTTCCAGTTTCAAGTCGGTAAGCACGCTCAACGGCAAAGAAATCTTGTTGTCGTTAGGCCACACAATTTGTCGGTCATTATTGCTATTGTTGTTATATTTCGAAGAACCTTCGCCCAAATGAGGCGTCAACTTCAACGGAATCTCATATTCGTAATAGTTGTCAACGTAATCGGAACCAAGACGGATGAAAGCGTACAAATCATCATCGTCCAAAGAGTTTTCCTCGTCAATCAACGCTTCGGCGTGAACAAACAGTTCCAACGCACCAAATTGGCGTAAATCCTTATTCACCTGCTTGTAAATTGCCTTGGAATTTCCGTCCTCCAAGTCAATCACTTTCATTGACAAGGCCGATTCGTTCAATTCTTCCAATGTGGTACTCGTAGGATCTATAACTCGGTCAACACCCGGCGGCAAGGTATAATTGACAGGCGTTCTGGAACTATTTTCCTCTATGTTTACCGTTGAAATGTCAACTTTTGAATCGGAAAACAAGTCATATTCACCCGATTCGAACAATGGTTCCTCGTACACGCGCCAGTTGCTATATACTAGCGAAAATTCGGCAATACGGAGTATTATCGAATCTTCAAAATTGCGTAAAAA
>JAFZTG010000067.1 GCA_017618935.1 Bacteroidales bacterium
ATACAAGGACTTCATGACCTGCGTCATTTCCGATATGGAATTTGAACGAAACGGCGTTTTGGACAAAAATGCGGGAATGACCTTTATGGAACACGTGCGTGAATACAACAAGAATATGCCTATTCTGATTCAGTCTTCGGAGTTGAAGTATTCACAATATGCAAAGGAAATTCATGCCAAGTTTGTAAACAAGAAGTCGGATATGCTTCTTGATAAAATCAAGAAATTCGTGATGCACAACTTTGGTTATGGCGATTTCATATTCCGTAACGGCAAAGGCGAACCCATTGCGAAGGCAAAAAACCTTCGGGAATTTGAGACTTTGCTTCGCACTATTCCCGACGACTCCTTGAAATATCACGCTGACCAGAACCAGTTCTCAATTTGGCTTATGGGTCGTGGCGAGATTGAGTTGGCTCGTCAGTTGAATCCCGTAAATCTTGCCGATTTGAACAATGACGTGAGCAAACTTCGCGAGATGAACAACATCATTCTTGATGAATATCGTCTAACAAAAAAACGTGGAAAAATTCTTTCGTTTGAAGAAACCGCCGTTCTTGACGAGAAAAATGTGGTGACGCTTGCTGCTGGCTCACTGGGTGGGAAAGGTCGCGGACTTGCATTCGTCAACACGCTCATCAACAGCATTGACATAAATCCGTATGCCGACCAAATGGCTATTCGTACACCCAAAACGGCTGTTATCGGTACCGAGGAATTCGAACTTTTCATAAAACATAATTTTGCAGGGAAAAACCTTTTCTCAAAAGATTTGACCGACGAGCAAATAAAGGAAATGTTCATTGCAGGACGACTTTCCGAGGATTTGCGAAGAAAGTTGGCAATCTTGTTGGAACAAATCTCGAAGCCGCTTGCCGTACGCTCGTCAAGTATTTTCGAAGATTCTGTAACACAGCCACTTGCAGGCGTTTTCAGCACATATATCATTCCTAACAACAACAAGGATCTGCATAAGCGACTCAGCGATTTGGAAATTGCCATAAAACTTGTGTATGCCTCGGTGTACAGCGAACAAGTGAAGGAATTCTACAAATCGACAAGCCACAAGCTGGAAGAAGAAAAAATGGCTATCGTCATTCAGGAGGTTGTAGGCGATTACTACGACCAGTATTTCTATCCTCACATTTGTGGCGTGGCTCAGTCATATAATTATTATCCCATTGCTCACATGAAACCCGAGGAAGGTTTTGCCGTGTGTGCCGTGGGACTTGGTTTCTACATCGTAGATGGAGGAAATGCATATCGTTTTTCGCCTCGCTATCCCAAGGTAGAGATTATGACACCCAAAGACCAGATAAAGTCTTCGCAAACGCATTTTTACGCCGTTGATTTCACTAAAAATGATTATAACTACAAACGTGACGGCGAACATGCGGCACTGACGCTTCTCTCCATTTCGGAAGCCGAGAAACACAACACGTTGCGACACTGTGTGTCAACATATAATTACGAAAACGACAGAATTGAGCCTGGTCTTTCAAGTTACGGACCACGTATTATCAATTTTGCCGACATTCTGAAATACGACTATGCTCCTCTTTCGGAGATTCTCACCTTGATTTTGAATACCGTGCAAGAGGCAATGGGTACCCCCGTGGAAATTGAGTTTGCCGTCGATTTGAACGAAAACGAAGATGGCGTTCCGTCATTCTATCTACTTCAAATTAAGCCACTTACGGGTAGTCTGCTCACCGAAAACGCATTCCCCGAAGTGTTGAAGAACGCACCCCAGTTACTTCGTACAACAACAAGTATGGGTAACGGATTCATTGAAAACATCAGCGATGCCGTATACATTGACTTAGAAAAATTCGACAAACTTCGCACCTTGGAAATGGTTGCCGAAATTGAGAAAATCAATAAGGCAATGGTTGAAAAAGGAAGGAAATATCTTCTCATCGGTCCTGGTCGTTGGGGAACAAGCGACAGATTCTTGGGCATTCCCGTGCTTTGGTCACAAATATCGAACGCCAAAGTCATTGTGGAAATCAGTCTTTCGAACTTCCCGTTAGACGCGTCGCTCGGCTCACATTTCTTCCACAATATCTCGACAATGAACATCGGATATTTTGCCATAGAACACACAAATGAAGATAACTTTATAAACTGGGATATCTTAAAACAACAAAAGGTGGTGGAACAAACAGAATTTTTCATCCACGTACAATTTGAAAAAAATCTTTGCGTATATATGCAAGGAAAAGAACGAACTGCTACTATATTTGTAAACGAATCTTTATAATACATGATAAATATCGTAATCATAGGAATCCATCACCTGCAATCCGAGGCAATTGCAACACTTATTGAGTCAAACGACGAGTTCAAAGTGCTTGACATTCATTCCCGTACGACGGATTTCCTTCATAAAAATTACGCTGATCCTGTCCACGTTGTGATAAAAAATATCCCTAAAATCACCAGCGATGACATATCCGACGTGGAAGAAATTCAAAAAATCCACCCCAAGGCAAAAGTTCTGATTATTTCATATTCCGAAAACGAGGAAACTATTTTCAACATAATAAAAGTCGGTGCCAAAGGATTCCTTTCACACGACGCGTCACGACAGGAATTGTTTGAGGCAATTTATTCCTTACGCAATGGATATGACTATTTTAGCAAATGTATCACCAACATTTTGCTCAATCGATACGTTTCGTCAATTCAAAACAATGAAAAAACCGAAGATGACGATGTGAAACAACTCAGCACACGCGAAATCGAAATTCTATCGCTTTGGGGCAACAGCTATACGAACCCGGAAATAGCCGACACGCTTCACATTAGCGTACGAACCGTGGAAACGCACAAAACGCATATTATGCAGAAACTCAACCTCAAAACGCAAGTTGACCTCATCAAATACGGTATTAAAAACAATATTATTGCGCTGTAATTTGAGGATTTATATTCCTTCTCCAAGAACTACCGTCTTTATTGTGTAAAT
>JAFZTG010000068.1 GCA_017618935.1 Bacteroidales bacterium
AATTAAACCATAGAATACACTGTCGATGATGTTTCCCGCCGCTCCTGCAAGTATGGCGCTTAAACCGAGAATAACATCAAGTGGCGCATTGCGTTTTATGAGTCTATGGATATAGATGCCGATGAGAACAGAAGCGACAAGACGAAAAAGCGTAAGGGCAATTTTCCCGAGAACGCCTCCGAAACTCATTCCAAAGGCGAAGCCAGGATTTTCCACAAAATAAATGAAAACCCTGTCACCAATGACAGGGATCATTTCTTCGAGGTGCATATTGGTTTTTACTAATATCTTGGTTGCTTGGTCAACAATCAAGATAAGTAGCACCATTATTATTGCCCAATGCTGTTTTCTCATAGCAAAGGTTTTCTTTTCTTTTCGTTTACTTTCGCATCAACACTCAAAGTAGCGTGAGGAACGGCACGAAGACGGTCCTTAGGGATCAGTCTGCCTGTTTCGCGACAAATTCCGTATGTCTTGTTTTCAATACGAATCAATGCGTCTTTCAAGTGCTTGATAAATTTTTCCTGACGTTCTGCCAACTTTCCAGTCTCTTCTTTTGACAGGTTTGACGCACCTTCCTCAAACATCTTGAATGTAGGGGATGTATCTTGAATGTCGTTTCCGTCTAAGTATTGAATAGATTTTTTGAGTTGGTCATAATCACGCATTGCTTTGTCAAGCTTTTCAAGAATGATTTGTTTGAACTCTTCTAATTCTGCGTCAGAATATCTTGGTCTGTCAAGATTTTCTTCCTCTTGTTGATTTTTCTTTATATCTGCCATAGTTGTACGGATTAAGTTTACATTTTTTGAACTGCCATATATGTCTGAATTTCATCTAATTCGACCAACTTTTTGTTGTCACTTTGTATTTCGTCAACAAGTTGCAGGTCAGCACATAACGTTTCGGATGCGATATATGCTTTGTGAATTTCAATGGCCTTGTTTATTGCATCGTGTTTTTGAATTTGCAGTTTGATTTTGTCGGTTACGTCGAAACCGCTGTCTTTTCGCAAGTTCTGGATTCGGTTGACGAACTCACGTGCGATACCTTCGTTTACCAATTCGTCGGTAAGCGTGGTGTCGAGCGCAACGGTAATGTGACCTTCGTTGGCAACTTGCCAGCCCGGAATGTCTTTCGAGATGATGGTCACGTCGTCGAGCGTCAAGTCAATGGTTTGCCCGTTGACTACGATTGTCTTGGCTCCGTTGTTTTCGAACTCGCAGATTTCTTCGTTCGAGAATGCCGAAATCGTTGCGGCAACGTCTTTCATAATCTTACCGCATTTCGGACCCAATGCCTTGAAGTTCGGTTTGATTGTCTTTACCAAGACTTGTGACGCATCTTTCAGCAAGTCAATCTCTTTCACGTTTACTTCCGCCTTGATGATTGGCTCAACAGCTTTCAAATTTTGTTCAAATTCGTCGTTGAGAATCGGAATAATGATTTTTTGCAGTGGCTGACGTACTTTGATTGACACTTTTCTACGCAGTGCAAGAATCATCGACGACACGGTCTGTGCCATTCCCATTCTTGTTTCCAACGTGCTGTTGATTACCGATTCGTCGGCTTTCGGGAAAGTTGCCAAGTGAACGGAGTCAACGTCGAAACGTTTTGTCACCTTGTTCAAGTCGCAGAACAATTGGTCGGCATAGAACGGTGCGATAGGCGCCATCAACAACGAAACGGTTTCCAGACAGGTGTATAATGTTTGGTAAGCCGAAATCTTGTCGGTGTTCAGTTCGCCTTTCCAGAAACGCTTGCGTGACAAACGCACGTACCAGTTACTTAAATTGTCTATCACGAAATCTTGAATCAGACGGCCTGCTTTGGTCGGCTCAAGGTTTTCGTATTGTTCCGTGACGTTTTTAATCAACGTATTCAGTAACGACAATATCCAACGGTCAATTTCAGGACGTTGTTCGTTTGGTACTGGCGCTTGTTGCATCGCGAAGTTGTCGAGATTTGCATACAAGGCAAAGAATGAATAGGTATTATACAGCGTTCCGAAGAATTTACGTTTCACTTCGTCAACGCCTTCGCTGTCGTATTTCAGGTTGTCCCAAGGTGAAGAGTTGGTAATCATATACCAACGAACGGGGTCGGTACCTTGTTTCTCGATTTCTTGGAACGGATCCACAGCGTTTCCAAGACGTTTCGACATCTTGTTGCCATTCTTGTCGAGTACTAAACCATTGGAAACCACGTTTTTGAACGCCACGCTGTCGAACAGCATTGTTGCGATTGCGTGCAATGTGAAGAACCAACCACGAGTTTGGTCAACACCTTCTGCAATGAAATCGGCAGGGAATACGTTCTTGAAGTTCTCCTTGTTTTCGAACGGATAGTGGATTTGTGCATACGGCATTGAGCCAGAATCGAACCAAACATCGATAATGTCCGTCTCGCGGTACATTTTCTGACCTTTGGGCGATACCAATATAATGTTGTCGACGTATGGACGGTGAATGTCGAATTTGTTGTAGTTTTCTTTCGAGAAATCGCCTACAACGAAGTCTTTCAACGGATTTTCCTTCATAAATCCTGCCTTGATTGACAATTCGATTTCGTTTTTCAACTCTTCCAATGAGCCGATACATTTTTCTTCCGATTTGTCTTCCGTCATCCAGATTGGAAGCGGCGTTCCCCAGTAGCGAGAACGAGATAAGTTCCAATCGTTCAGGTTTTCCAACCATTTGCCGAAACGTCCCGAGCCCGTTGATGCAGGTTTCCAGTTGATGGTGTTGTTCAATTCCATCATACGTTCCTTCAGTTGTGGCGTTTTAATAAACCACGAATCAAGAGGGTAGTAGATGATAGGTTTGTCGGTACGCCAGCAGTGTGGATAGTTGTGTACGTGTTTTTCAACCTTGAACGTCTTGTTGTCTTTTTTCAATTCAACGCACAGGTCAATGTCCAATGTAGGAGCGTCTTCGCCAAGCGTGTCGTCGAACGCATTTTTAACGTAGCGACCAGAATATTCTTTGTAAATATCGACGTTGACGTAGTTTTTCACGTAGTCGGCATCCATGTTTTCAATCAGGAACATACGTCCTTGCTTGTCAACAAGTGGCGATTCGTTACCATTTTTGTCGATTACCAGACAGCCTGCAATGTTTTGTTTTTTTGCCACAAATGCGTCATCGGCACCGAATGTGGGGGCAATGTGTACGATACCCGTACCGTCTTCTGTCGTTACGTAGTCGCCCGAAATCACCTTGAACGCGTTTCCACGGATTTTCACCCACGGAAGCAGCTGTTCGTATTGAATGCCGAGTAATTGTTTGCCCGTAAATTCGTCGAGAATGGTAAACGGAACGATTTTGTCGCCCACGTTGTAAGCGTTGAAATCGGCGTCTTTGCCTTTCTCGTTGAAATATGCCGACAGACGTTCCTTTGCCAGCACGACTGTACACGGAATACCAGTGTACGGGTTGAATGTGCGCACTTTGAGGTAGGTGATTTTCTCGCCGACGCACAATGCCGTGTTCGACGACAATGTCCACGGAGTTGTCGTCCAAGCAAGGAAGAACAAATCGGTGTCAACGTCTTTGTAGAGCCATTCGCTCACTTCGTTGCGAATCACCTTGAATTGTCCCACGCACGTCGTGTCCTTCACGTCGCGATAGCAACCCGGCTGGTTCAGTTCGTGGGAACTCAGACCTGTACCTGCAGCGGGGGAGTATGGTTGGATAGTGTAACCCTTGTACAACAATCCTTTTTTGTACAATTCCTTTAACAAATACCACAACGTTTCAATGTATTTGTTGTCGTAGGTAATGTACGGGTCTTTCATGTCAACCCAGTAGCCAATACGTTGGGTAAGGTTTTCCCATTGGCTGGTATATTTCATCACATTGCTACGGCAGGCGTTGTTGTAGTCCTCAACGCTGATTTTTGTGCCGATGTCTTCTTTTGTGATGCCTAATTCTTTTTCTACGCCAAGTTCCACAGGCAGTCCGTGGGTGTCCCAACCAGCCTTGCGGTGAACTTGGAACCCTTGCATTGTCTTATAACGGCACACGGAATCCTTGATGGTACGAGCCATTACGTGGTGAATTCCAGGCAATCCGTTAGCAGAAGGAGGACCTTCAAAAAATACAAATGATTTATGTCCCTCACGGGTAGATACGCTCTTGTTGAACGTATCATTCTTAATCCATTGTTGTAGAATATCTTTGTTGATTTGTGAAAGATTCAACTCGGAATATTCCTTAAATTTTTCACTCATTCTTAAAAAACGTTTTTTATGCGGGCAAATATACTTTTATTTTAAAAGGATTGCACGTCTGCGTTTCTAAACTTATTAAAAAAACAACGGAAAGTTGTTGATAAGTTTTTTTTGTAATGAGGTATTATAATAGTGTAACAGCAAAATGGTGACATTTTGTTGAGGTTTTAACCCGTTGAGGCGATGTGCATTGTCTTTACAATTAGCATATTTGTAAAGGAAAAAACTAAATTGGGCGACTTTGGCGGTGAATTATTTCAAAGAGATACGATATACCACATTGAAACAAGAACCATCAGCTATTGGTAATCTGAATAATAATGATGCTATTATTTGCATCTCTACGTTTTTTATCGGAAAATAATGCCTTACCTCAATTTCTATTTGTACCTTTGCACAAATTTTGATTGAATGAAGAATTATCAAATCATACTCTTTTTTGTGGGTGTTTTTGGCTTACTGAGTTTGGTTTGTATTGTCTTTCCCGAAGATGGTCTTAATCTCACGTTGCGTTTCCCTAAGTTGGAAGACGTGTTTTCGCAAAAGACGGAGACGGTCAACCTGGAAGATTCCTTGTCGGTGATAGAACAGGATTTTGTGGCGAACATAGGCAAAAACGACGAGGTCTTGGCAAATTCCGATTCGCTTTGTTTTCTTGATACGCTGAATTTCTATCGTCAGTTTGATTCCACGAGTGTCGCTCGCATGTATTTCCCCGATGATAATCCTGAATGTTTGTTCCGCGTTTTTGAGATACTCGAAAATCAGGACAACGGTTGTCGGCATATTCTCCATTACGGTGATTCTCAAATTGAAATGGACCGAATTTCTGGCTATTTCAGACAGGTTTTGCAAGAAAAATTTGGTGGAAAGGGTGCCGGTTTGCTGCCGATTGTGCCACTTATTCAATCTACTGCCGTAAGTCAATATGTATCAGATAGTTTGCCAAGATATGTTGCTTCTGGTACTATGCGACAAAAACTGTCGCACAATCGTTATGGCGTGTTGGCGCAAATGGCTCAGTTGTCGGGTACGGTGAACCTGAAATACACGACACGTGACTGGAAACAAGTGTTTGAAGGGACAAAATTGTTCTCGAAAGTGCGCTTGTTTATCGGTAACAATCAGCCCAATTTCAAGGCGACGCTCAAAGTGGGAGACAAGGTCTTGGAAAAGGTGGTTGACGAGGCTCGTTTTGATATGACGGAACTTTCGTGGCAGTTGGACAATTTTGTTTCCTCGTGTTCGTTGCAGTTGCAAGGTAATGCCGAACTTTATGGCGTCTCGTTGGAAAGCAAGCA
>JAFZTG010000069.1 GCA_017618935.1 Bacteroidales bacterium
AGGGACGCAATGCGTGCGTCCTCATTATTATTCGTTTGATTATTCACGGACGCATTCAATGCATTTTTCACGGACACATTCAATGTGTCCCTGAATACGTCCGCGAATTATCGTTTATAAAAACAGGACGCACGCAGTGCGTCCCTACAGAATTACCAGGTAAATATAGAAATTTGTTTTGTAAAAAGAAAAGTAATCTTCGAAAAATCAGCAAAATAACCGTAGAGATATTGTAAAATCTACACTTTGAAAATTGAGAATTGAAAATTTTGTGGCGTATTATGGCTGCCCTACAAGTAATTTCAATCATTTTTGTAAAAACAATCGTATTCCCATCGCAACGGATTTTGTTCTATATAAATGCCGATTTTGTTCTTTTCGTCTTGGTTACGGATAATATGGTCGTGGTATCGTGATTGCCACATAAATGGTATTCCATTTTGACGGGCAAATTTTGTGACGGAGGATTTGATGCCACGAATAATTGAACCCAAATTTTTCGATTGTGGTCCAAATCGTTGTAGGGACGCAATGCGTGCGTCCTCATTATTATTCGTTTGATTATTCACGGACGCATTCAATACATTTTTCACGGACACATTCAATGCCTTTCTCACGGACGCATTCAATGCCTTTCTCACGGACGCATTCAATGCCTTTCTCACGGACGCATTCAATGCCTTTCTCACGGACGCATTCAATGCGTCCCTACAGATGGTATCGCGAATATATACAATCAGATGAACATGATTTGGCATAATCACATACAATGGTATTGAAACATCGCCTCCACGAATTGTTTCGGTATTTTCTATCTGCATTTTCAACCATTCCCCCACAACGGTCAATTGCATTTGTCCGTCGTGAATTTCGCCGAAATAATGTTCTCGGTTCTTGGTGCAAATGGTGACAAAATATTCAGCACCATTGTAATCGTGCCATTTCGCACGGGGTGTTTTGCGATTGCGGATATTCATTGCGGTTGTTTAAATTATTACTAAACATGTTTCGTTAATTGGTTGGCACAAAAATAGAAACTATTTCCGAATTAAGAATTAAAATAAAAAATCATTTCCACATTGTTCATCGGTAAGAATTAGTATTTTTGCCATGTAAAAAATCGGTACGAAAAAGATTATCGGATTTTACAAGATATATGAATATCATAGATATAGAAAATGAAAGTTCCAGAAAAATACTATGACGAAAAATTCAATTTCAAAGGTCAATGGGATATGCCATCAACCTGCGGATTGAAAGTGTTGGATTACAACGGAAAGAAACTTGTGATTGTGACGGAATTATACCAAGACAATCCCGGGACATCAGTAACATACGCGGGAGCGTCGTTGGCGAACCAAATTTGCGAAGCGAAAGGTTTCAATGTGAACGACATTCTTTATATAGAATGCAATCCCGACACAAGTTCAAAACTATCGTTTTACGATGAAGAATTTTTCCAAGTAACGTTTGACATTGTTGACGGAAAATTTGCGGGAACGCCAAAATACAAACAACTTTCGCAAGAAGAAGCAAAAGAAATGATTACGCTATGAGACGTTTTTTGTCACTACTCAGTTTCTTTGTTTTTTTAAGCCAAATATCTTTCTCCCAATACGTTACACGTTGCAAAGAAGACGGTTGCATATCAAAAGTTGCCCCTTGGCAATATGTGCATAGCGTAACATCGAATGGAAAAGTAAAAAAGACGAAGGAAACCACGCGTATTTACACGTTTTTACCGACAAACTACAGCAAGGAAGATAAAAAGGTACCAGCTGTAATTATCTGCCCCGGAGGTAGTTACCACCATCTTGGGATGAAACACGAAGGGTATCAGGTGGCGCAATGGTTTGCACAAAACGGTTATGCCGCATTTGTGCTTCGCTACCGTGTGAGCAGCCACGGATACCATCACCCTGCCATGATTCAGGATTTGCAGCTGACCATTGCTCTCATAAAAAAATTTGGCAACGACTGGATTGACACTACTCGAATCGGAGCGATAGGATTTTCGGCTGGCGGCCATTTGGTTTTGCACAGCGGCATTGAAAAGCAGAATTACATAAAGAATGCATTTCCCGCTTCCGAAAAATACGGTCTGCGCCCCAACTACATTATGGCGATTTATCCCGTGGTTTCAATGGAAGACAGCATTGTGCACCAGAAATCACGTAAAAATCTTCTTACGAAGAAATATACGGAAAGCGACATTCACCAATTTTCCATCGAGCAAAACATTCCCGACGACATGCCTCCGACCTTTGTGCTTGCCTGCACCGACGACGACGTGGTTGACGTGCGGAACAGCCGAGCTCTCTGGAAATCACTGAAAGAAAAACAAACATCTTATTTATACGACGAAATACAAACAGGCGGTCACGGTTTTGGAATGTACAAAAACAAGAGTGAATCGACAAAAGATTGGAACGAAAAACTATTGAAACCGTGGCTTGACTATCCACAAGAAAGAGCCAAAGAATTTCAATCTTTTTTTAAATCCTATAATAATCTTGTAAAACCCGATGAACAATAACAAGCCACTCGGTCATATAGCGATATTTCTTGCCTACACCATTTTTGGGTTCAACATCATCACGTGCAAGAATCTTGTGTCGTTTGGCGTTGTCTCCCCTATCGGAATTTTCTTTTTACGAGCATTGGGAGCAACTATTTGTTTTTGGTTAGTTTCATTGTTTCTTCCGAAAGAAAAAGTTGAAAAAAAAGACTTGCCGAAAATTTTTCTTGCGTCGATGCTGGGACTGTTTCTCACGCAGATGAGTTTTCTCAAGGCAATGACAATCACCACACCAGTGGATGCGGCAATCATCACCACACTTACGCCTGTATTCACCATGTTTATTGCCGCCATTTTCTTGAAAGAACCCATCACGTTCAAAAAAGCAGGCGGTGTGGCACTCAGTTTTATAGGTGTTATCTTATTGATTTTGAACAGCGTACATACACCAAACGGAATTGAGCACAGTCATCCGTTGGGTTTATGTTTAATGATTTGTAACTGTCTCTTTTTTGCCCTGTATTTAGGTGCGTTCAGACCTTTGGTGCAAAAATACGGCACCATCACGTTTATGAAATGGATGTTTTTGTTTTCAATGCTTGTTGCCATTCCGTTCAATATTGGCGAGATGGCAACAACAGATTATAGTTTGCTCACGTCAGAGTTTATGTGGAATTTGGCGTTTACGGTGATTTGCGCCACGTTCATCGCCTATTTCCTTGTTCCCATCGGGCAAAAAAATCTACGACCGACCATTGTGAGCATGTACGCATACGTGCAACCGTTTATTGCGGCAATTGTCAGCATAATCATCGGAATGGACGTGATGACTTGGCAGAAAATACTTGCCGCAATCCTTGTTTTTTCAGGAGTTTATCTTGTAAATAAAAGTAAAGCGAAAGAAAATTGATAACTTGTGTATAAATTCGTCTATTTACTTTTTTTGAAAACATAAAAACGATTTATTTTGCACCAGATTTACATAATGATAGTAAAATGAAAAACATTTCAGAACGTTCGGCCGACAATATGCGTATTCTCGCGGTTTCAATGGTCGAAAAAGCAAAATCCGGTCACCCAGGAGGTGCAATGGGCGGCATGGATTTCATCTCCGTTTTATACTCAGATTTTCTTCAATACGACCCAACCGACATGGCATGGGCAAACCGTGACAGATTTTTCCTTGACCCAGGTCACATGTCACCGATGCTGTATGCGACTTTGTGCATGGTTGGAACGCTTTCCATAGACGATTTGAAAAACTTCCGTCAATGGGGAAGCCTGACTGCCGGACACCCTGAAGTAAACCACAAAATTGGTGTTGAAAACACGTCGGGACCGCTCGGACAAGGTCATACGATGGCTGTAGGTGCGGCTATTGCAGAGAAATTCCTTCGCGCTCGTTTCGGCGAATGGATGAAACACAAAATCTACGCGTTCATTTCCGACGGTGGCATCCAAGAGGAAATTTCGCAAGGCGCAGGCCGTATTGCAGGTCACCTTGGGTTGGACAACCTCATTATGTTCTACGACTCCAACGACATTCAACTTTCTACCCACACCGACGCAGTTTCGAGCGAAGACACCGCTATGAAATACGAATCGTGGGGATGGAGAGTCATCACTATAAATGGAAACGACCACGACGAAATCCGCAAGGCGTTGCAATGGGCAAACGAAGAAACGGGAAAACCATCGCTGATTATTGGAAAAACAACGATGGGTAAAGGTCTGCTCGATGCCGAAGGCAAATCGTTCGAAGGACAGACTTCAACTCACGGACAGCCTGTAAGCAAAGCTGGCGCTTCTGTTGAAAAAACTATTCTCAACCTCGACGGAAATCCGAACGATCCGTTCGCTATTTTCGACGACGTAAAACAATTTTGGAAAAACGTCAACGAAAATAAAATCAAAAACGCACAAAAACGTAAGGCAGAACAAGCGGAATGGGAAAAGGAAAATCCTGAATTGGCGAAAAAACTTGCTCAATTCTTATCGGGAAATATCCCAGCCGACATTGATTTCGCAAGCATAGAACAAAAACCGAACGTGGCTACCCGTGTTGCTTCAAGAGCGGTTCTCGGTTACTTTGCCGACAAGATTGAAAATATGATTTGTTCGTCTGCCGATTTGAGCAACAGCGACAACACCGACGGATTCCTCAAAAAGACGCAGGATATTACCAAAGACGATTTTTCTGGAAAATTCCTCGAAGCTGGCGTTGCCGAACTGACAATGGCTTCAATTATGAACGGTATCGTGCTTCACGGCGGATTGTTCACCGCATGCGGCACATTCTTCGTATTCTCGGAATATATGAAACCAGCAATGCGTATGTCGGCATTGATGGAACTGCCTGTTAAATATGTATGGTCGCACGATGCGTTCCGCGTTGGCGAAGATGGTCCTACCCACCAGCCAATTGAACAGGAAGCGCAAATTCGCTTGATGGAACAGGTTTACAACCACAGCGGAAAACGCAGTTTTCTCGTTCTCCGTCCAGCCGACGCACAGGAAGCAACGGTTTGCTGGGAACTTGCCATGAAAACAAACGACCGTCCGACTGGCTTGATTTTCTCTCGCCAAACGATCAACGACATTCCTGCAAAACCAGGGTCAACACGATATGCCGATGCACAAAATGCGAAATTCGGTGCGTATATTGTAAAAGAAGCACAAGGCGAAGCCGACGTTATTTTGGTTGCCAACGGTTCCGAAGTCAGCACAATTTACGATGCGTCGCTCATTCTCGAAAGCAAACACGGCTTGAAAGTTCAAGTTGTTTCCGCTCCGTCGGAAGGCTTGTTCCGTGACCAAAGCAAAGAATATCAGGAAAAAATTCTTCCTTCTGGAAAACCAATTTACGGCGTAACCGCAGGACTTTCAATCAATCTGCAAGGACTTGTGGGGGCAAAAGGTAAAATCTGGGGCTTGAACCACTTCGGCTACTCCGCACCATACACCGTACTTGACGAAAAGTTCGGTTACACGGCGGAAAATATTGTAAATCAAGTAATTGAATACTTGAAGGAAAAGTAATATTTTTTCTTGTTCCATTTCTTTCGGCGGCGAGAGAAATGGGACATAATAGGTTTTACACGACGATCGTAGATAATCCTGAACAAATTCATCTGCCCCTCTCTAAAATCCTATCTTTTATTTAGGATAATTCCCTAATTTTCAGTATATTTGTAATTGGACTTATTTGAATAAATAATTCTTACTTTATGTAATTAATTGCGTAATAAAGAAAAAACTTGTACGTGTATGGAACAATGGACAGACGAATTTGGTGCTAAGTTTGAAAAAGATGATAACGGTGCAATATCTTTACTAAAAGTACCTGAAAACATAACAGAATATGCCATTCCTGATTTTGTAACGAAAATTGGAGCATTAGCATTTAGTGGTCGTAGAGGGTTAACAAGTGTTTCTATACCAAATTCGGTGACGAAAATTGGTTGGGGAGCATTTTCAGACTGTTGTCACCTCACAAACATTACAATTCCTGACTCAGTAACGGAAATTGGGGCATCAGCATTTGAATTTTGTAAAGAAATCACAAAAATCATTATTCCGAAGTTGGTAACAATAATTGGAGATAGTGCATTCGAAGGATGTAGCAAACTTACAGGAATTATTGTAGATGCTGATAATCAAATTTTTTCAAGTGAAAATGGTTTGTTGTTGAATAAAGATAAGTCAGCGGTACTCTATTGCGGAGAGGGACTTACAACAGTTTCTATTCCAGATATGGTAACAGAAATTGGAAATACAGCCTTTTATAGATGTCTTGGACTAAAAAACATAACTATTCCAAAGTCCGTAACAAAGATAGGAGAAAAAGCCTTTTCTGGTTGTTCAGGTCTAAAAAGCATTTCTATTCCTGATTCAGTATCAGAAATAGGAGTTGCTGCATTTGCTAGTTGTTCAGGACTTACAAACATTGTTATCCCGAATTCGGTAACAAAAATTGGTGGAAGTGCCTTTTATGGTTGCAAAGGGCTTACAAGTATATATATCCCAAATTCTGTTACGAAAATAGGGAAAAATGCATTTTGTGGTTGCTGTAATTGTACAAACATAGAGGTTGAAAGAGATAACACTGAATATATTTGTAAAGATGGCAACCTCTTTAATAAACAAATGACATGTTTACTTTTTGTAAAAAGAAATGTTTCCACATATCAAATTCCTGATTCGGTAACAGAAATCGGAGATGCGGCATTTTGTGATTGCATTGGGCTTACAAACATAAATATCCCAAATTCTGTTGCGAAAATAGGAAATAATGCATTTCGTGGTTGTACAAATCTTACAAGTATTACGATTCCTAATTCAGTAACAGATATTGGAAATTCTGCCTTTAGTGATTGCACAAACATTACAAGCATTACTATCCCAAATTCGGTAACAGAAATCGGAGGTGCTGCGTTTTGTGGTTGCTCAAGCCTTACAAACATTACTATTCCGAATTCGGTAACAAAAATTGGAAGAAGAACTTTTGGTTTTTGTACAGGTCTTACAAATATTATTATTCCGGATTCGATAACGGAAATTGACTATGATGCATTTGAATGTTGTGATAATCTTGTTGTTCATCTTTCTTCAAAATCCTCGTTAAAAGACGATGTTTTTTATCCTTGCACGGTAATAAGAGATTTGCCATAATTTTCTTCCAATGTGCAAAAGTTGAACTTTGAAAAGAGAAGTTAATACAAATCTTTACATTTTTCCTTGATTGTATGTGAATAGACCACACACACTTTAGGTTTTTTGTTCATCGTGTTGAACATATTTTATATCAAGATGTTCATTATACTGAACAAATTCATCTGAAAACCATCTCTAAAATCCTACCTTGCGCTTAAGACAAATTCCCAGTATATTTGTACGTAGTTTGTATTTTTATTAACATTTTAAATAAGCGTATTATGGAAGCTGTAGATGAAAAGGGCGATTTGATTGCATTTTTTGATGATGATTTTCTTTTTTTCTGTGCAATACAGAAAAAAGTAGTGACGTTGCTTAAGTTTCTTGGTTTTAAGGATGAAGACAACACGTGGGATCTATCACATAGTATGTTTGTGAATGAGAACGGTCGTGACAATGGATTTTGTAATCAATTCACATCATGTTTAGAAGAACCGTTTACCAAAGATGAAATAGAACTTGTTCTCAAAAAGGTGGGATTTCGTGAAGATGGCATTCTCTTCAAACTGCGTGATGAATTGTATGAAAAGAAAATCACGAGTGAAACGAAATTTCTTGACTAAAACTTGTGGTACGTATACCTTTAACATCGTACTGCAAAAATCATCTAAAATCCTCTCTTTTATTTAGGATAATTCCCTAATTTTCAGTATATTTGCACCATTAACACTAAAATAAAAAAATATGAAAAAGTTTATTCCAATTTTGGTTTTACTGGTTTGTTGTAACACATGCGTTTGTCCAATAACGATTATTGATAAAACAAGGTTTTATGCACATGGATATTATAAAATAAATGGCGTACAATTGGGCGCAACTGATCAGGAAGCATACGAAAACATAACCATGATTCTTTCCGATGTGAAGAAATGTGGTTGCACCGAAATATGTGTCGGCGATATGTCGTATGTGTTTTACCAAAAAGGTAAAATGATTTGCGTCGATATATTGGATGACGACTATGAAGATGACGATTACGATTATAAAAAAGAACTTAAAATGCTGAAAGGCATGTTGTGGTAACCAACAATCATATAAAAACTCCAGGTTTTGTATCGTTGAATTAAAAGAATGTAAAACAATTAAATGTTGAGGTTATGAGACAAGATTGTGTATGGATTGGTACAAAAGGTGCATTAGAAGAATATCAGTTGCAGTTTTGTAAAGAATATTGCATACGTCATAATTCTTTGACGGGTGGTGCGTTTAAATATGACGGAAAGAATCATACAAAAAGGGATTATGTGCCACTTGACGAAAAAGAATATAATCGTTTGGCAGATTGTGTTCGTGATGTTTACAAAGGTGTAGAGATAAGCAAGGAGGATATGGATAGTCTTGTAAAGGCTGCACACGCAAATAATTGGCTTTTATATAGACGAGGTGCAGAACCAAATAGTACGTACACACATACACACGCAGACTATATTCGTTTCTTTCAGTTTGGTACTAAAATAGGGCAAAAGAACTTTGAAGATATGAATTACGAAGTTGCACAAAATGTTGCTATCAATCACCAAATATATGATAAGAATGGAATGCCAGTCATTACAAAACTAAACGCAAAGAACGGAAAGGAATGTATTGAAAGATTGAGCGGTAAAAGTAAAGAACCGCTTTATATCTTTGATGGAAGATTGCCAAAAAACAATGTTGCAGTAGAGAAACACGACACGTTTATTGTTTCGTTGGGGAAATTTGTTGGTGGATGGATTGGGTTATTATTGATTTATGCTGTGATACCTATTCTTTTGTTACGTACTTGTTTTCATTGATTTATTGTTTTCAAATATTGGTGTTTTCATATTTAATTTTTAATCGAAGAAAATTATGGGAAAAACATTTGAAGAAAGAGCAAATAACGTAT
>JAFZTG010000003.1 GCA_017618935.1 Bacteroidales bacterium
GCGGAATATTTAAAAAAGGCAATAGAGGTTACTCATAGTAACGAATTTGTTTATATGAGATTCTGCAACAGGTTGTCGCAGTAATTGATGAATTAGGAAACTGAATGAAGGGAACAAACCGTGTTCTAACTACAAACCAGCGTGTTCAAATAAGGGCACGCTGTTTTTTTCGGCTGCCACAGTGTGATAGCCCTACAAACCCAGGGTGGAATTGTCCTGGTGGGTTTGTAGGGCTGTCGTATTACGGCAGCCGATTAAGACGACATTCTCATTGTCGCAATCTGCGTCCCGCAGATTGAATGTTCAAGTTGTCTTTTATTGTTTTTCCGACTGCGGGACGCAGTCGGCGACAATGGTGTGACGACCGGATAAGACGATAATCTTGTTGTCGCAATTTGCGTCTTGCAGATTGAAAGAATTATCTCTTTTCCAACTGCGGGGACGCAGTTGGCGACAGTGTGACGCAGTCGGCGACAATGGTATCTTTCACCCAAGCCAAGTCCTTGTTGTTGGCTATGATATAACGCACAACATTGTCAAAATGCTTTTGGTCTCTTATTAAGCGGTCGTATGACTCCGGTTGCCAAACAGAACCTGTCCGATTCTCGTTTTCATTGATTTTCTTGGCCGTATAGCTTTTGATTGAGCGCATGACATCAATCAGTTTATGCTCTTCATTAAGTTTTATGAGCATGTGCACATGATTGGGCATTACAACCGAGGCAACTAATTCATAGCGTTTGCCATCAAAGAAAAACAGAGCATTTTCAACTATTTTTCTGTTATCGGTTTTCTTGAGCAAACATTCTCCATAATTGGAGTCTAGCCATTTGTCAATGGCTTTCCCAAATTTGTCGATGTATTCTTTTGTTGTCCTTTCGTCCCATGGCTGTGGGTGCCGTTTCAGCCAACTTTCTTTTTCTTCGTATAGCCATTGAAGTTTTTCTTGTGGCAAGGAATCATGTAATCGGAAGGTTACGAAAACGTATTTGCCGTCTTGATGCCAATGGGGGAGATGGGTTCCCCAATTTAAGTCTTCAAAGTCATGTTCGTCGAAATAAGGAAAACAGTCATTGTCGCAATTTGCGTCCTCGCAAATTGTTGTCTTAATGTGTGTGCTATCTTCCAATTGCATTTGCATGGGTTTTGAGATTGCAAATATAAAGAAAAGATACTTGTGTGCTGAATAGGGTTGACAATTTCATTGTCGCAATCTACGTCTCGCAGATTGAATGTTCAGGTTGTCTTTTATTGTTCTTCCGACTGCGAGACGCAGTCGGCGACAATGGTAAGACAGCATTACAGCCCTGGTGTGAAATTGTCCCAATGGTTTGTAGGGCTGTCGTATCACGGCATCCGCAATTTATCGTGCACATTATATATTTGTTTTCGCCAAATTGTTTTGTTTTAGGATTTATTCAATATCTTTGCGGAAAAATTGAACGTCAATACATGCAAATGAAAAACAAGGAGGAAATATCATGAAAACAGCATTCTCAATCATCCGAAACATTCTTGCAGTAATCGGCCTCATCGCCATATTGATTATCATTGTATTAAGGATTGGAAGACCGTATTATTATTGTGATATAGGCCTGAGCAATTTGGGTTTATACGAAGAGAGGGTTGATGCATTGCGCACTTCAGGCGAATATGCCGCCGACACCAACGTGTTTTCCATGGAAATCATCCAGGATTCTGCAAGGGCAAAGGAGATTCGCGATTATTTCCAGTTGGACACGCTATTTCCCGAAAATGCCGATACATGGGAGAAATCCGTAGCGATTGGCAAGTTCGTGGCTTCGAACATTCCGCACGACAACCAAAAGAAATGGCCGGAACATGTCAACGCCATCGGATTATGGGAATACACAAAGGA
>JAFZTG010000070.1 GCA_017618935.1 Bacteroidales bacterium
CCATTTTGCAGTTTTGTAACACTTGCAAAGAATTTGGATTCAGATTGTCGAGGAAAGTCTTGCCTTCTTCAACCTCTTCGGGTGCCTCAACGGCAAACAAACGATCAAACAGGCGAACTTCGGCGTCAAAGGCATGTTGTGCCGAAACCCAGTGAATCGTTCCTTTCACTTTTCGCCCGTCGGGTGAGTTGCCGCCGCGTGAAGCCGGGTCGTACGTACAACGAATTTCGGTAATATTTCCTTCAGCGTCTTTTATAACTTCCTGACAGGTAATGAAATATGCGTAACGCAAACGAACTTCTTGTCCGGGAGCCAGACGGAAATATTTCTTCGGCGGATTTTCCATAAAGTCGTCTTGTTCGATATACAATTCGCGGCAGAATGGAATTTCACGCGTTCCCGCCGTTTCGTCTTCGGGATTGTTCACCGCAGTCAAGTATTCTGTTTGTCCTTCGGGATAGTTCGTAATCACAACTTTCACAGGGTGAAGCACAGCCATCATACGAGGAGCAACTTTGTTGAGGTGCTCGCGAAGACAGAATTCCAAAACGGAATAGTCGATAATATTGTCGCGTTTTGCCACACCGATTTTTTCACAGAAATTTCTGATAGACTCAGGCGTATATCCACGACGGCGGAATCCGCAGATTGTCGGCATACGAGGGTCGTCCCAGCCCGAAACGTAGTTTTCTTTTACCAACTGCAACAATTTTCGTTTGCTCATCACCGTGTAGTTGATGTTCAGTCGGGCAAACTCATATTGACGAGATGGGAAAATCTCAAGGTTTTGAATAAACCAGTCGTATAGCGGACGATGTATGTCGAATTCCAAGGTACAGATAGAGTGAGTGATGTGCTCAATCGAGTCGCTTTCGCCGTGAGCAAAGTCGTACATAGGGTAGATGTTCCACTTGTCGCCCGTACGATGGTGATGAGCGTGCAAGATACGATACATAATAGGGTCGCGGAACTGCATATTTTGGTGAGCCATGTCGATTTTGGCACGAAGCACTTTGGAGCCGTCGGGGAATTCACCGTTTTTCATTCTCTCGAACAAATCAAGATTTTCCTCCACGCTACGGTCGCGCCACGGACTTGGTGTTCCCGGAGTTTGAACTGTTCCACGATTTTTACGGATTTCTTCCAACGATTGGTCGTCAACGTAAGCCAACCCTTTCTTAATCAGCACTTGCGCCCATTCGTACAATTGGTCGAAATAGTCTGACGCATAGTGAACGCTTGCCCATTCAAAACCAAGCCAGCGCACGTCTTCCATAATGGAATCGACGTATTCCGTATCCTCTTTCACAGGATTGGTGTCGTCAAAACGCAAGTTGGTCTTGCCGCCATATTTTTTTGCCAAGCCAAAATTGAGGCAAATAGATTTTGCGTGTCCTATATGTAAATATCCGTTAGGTTCGGGAGGGAAACGAGTCAAAATAGATTTGTGTTTTCCGCTTGCCAAGTCATTCTCAATGATTTCTTCCAAGAAATTCAATGATTTTTTACCCTCTTCTAAATTTGTATTGTCTGCCATACCTATTATATATTGTAAATGCAAAAATATAAATTTCCTCCGATTTACGTTCAAAAATCTTTTTCCGCAATAAAAAACGTGGAGAGAGTGAAACGGGGGCGAATAGTCATGAGTTAAGGGGAAAGTACTCCTTTTGTTTCTTTTATGCTTCATTGTCTCTATTCGGCATTGCAAGAGTTTCAAAAAAGTGGACCAGAAAGTGGACCAGAAAAAACTGCTGAAAAAATCATGCAATTAATCAACGACAATCCCAACATTACTTCACGAGAGATTGCACAGAAACTGAACATGGCACGTAGCGGATTGATGAAGCATTTGCAAAGTTTGCAAAAATCAGGTCGTATTCGCCGCGTTGGACCGCAAAAAGGCGGCTATTGGGAAGTGATTCAATAGAAAAACTGTTGGGTACAATTCGTTATAAAACAACTTGTAGTGGTATGTCGGAATTTCCGACGAACTGCCTCAGTTTAGTTTCTACAAATGAGAGAATAAAATCAAAAAACTACCCTGAAAACTACACAGAAAAATGAAACGAGGGCGAATTGTCACCAGTTGAAACTTTGCAATATTATAACTTCAAAAAAAGTGGATCAGAAAAAACTACAAAGAAAGTAATGCAGTGTTTCAGAAATGTATTATTTTAGCGTCTAATTAAATGAATGTCTTATAGTTAAAGATTTTATAAACAAAAATAAATATACATAACCAATTGATAAAAGATATGAATAAAAAGCAATTAAAAGAGTTGGGTTAATTAAAGAATTTGGAAAGAATATAGCAAACAGAAAATAAAATTAATCAATTATGTCAAAGTCATTAGAAATCCGTAACAGTACCGCAGAATTCCTAATTTTTCAAATAGAAGGGAAAGAAGACGGTGTGCAGGTACTCTATAGAGACGAAACTATATGGTGTACACAAAAGGCAATGTCTTTATTATTCGATGTAGGTATTCCTGCTATTAGCAAACATCTTAAAAATATTGTGGAATCTGGTGAAGTCAATGCTGATTCAGTTATTTCCAAAATGGAAATAACTGCCGACGATGGGAAACTGTATAATACTACATTTTATTCTCTCGATGCCGTCATATCCGTTGGTTATCGAGTTAATTCAGTTCGTGCAACGCAATTCCGACAATGGGCAACGTATGTGCTTCGTCAATTTGCAATTAGGGGCTATGTTATTGACAAAAAAAGAATGGAAAATGGCAGCTTCATCGGTGAAGATTATTTTGAGCATTTGCTGGCTGAAATCCGAGAGATTCGACTTTCCGAACGTCGTTTCTATCAAAAGTTGACCGATATTTATGCAACTGCCATTGATTATAACCAAGATGCTCCAACTACTCGGTTATTTTTCAAAAAGGTACAAAATAAAATGCACTATGCCGTACACGGTCATACCGCCGCAGAATTAATCGTAAATAGAGCCAATGCGGGAAAGGAACACATGGGACTGACGTCGTGGGAAAATGCACCTTCGGGAAAAATTGTAAAGACAGATGTTGCTATTGCCAAGAATTATCTTAAAGAGGCAGAACTCGAGGACATGGGGCGCTTGGTGAACGGCGTACTTGATATAGCAGAACGTATGGCGAAAAGGCATATTCCAATGACCATGGAAGACTGGGCAAAACGAATTGATACAATCTTACAGGCAGGAGGTGATGCCGTCTTACAAAGCGCGGGGAACGTGTCGGCAGAGGAAGCAAAAGAATTTGCCGAAACGGAATTTGAAAAATATCGAATCATACAAGACAAACTATTCCGAAGCGATTTTGACAAATTTCTAGGAGAATTGCCCATTAACGAGGAGTCGTTTTAGTGTCACATTATTCGGTTTCTACGAGTGAGAGAATAAAATCAAAAACTACACAGAAAAATCAAATAGTGGCAATATGTAACGCTTTGAGTTATTTTTTCTTTTTCAAATGCTGTTAAAAATTCAAAACTAACACATTGGAAGTGTGATAGTTTTTTTGTATTATTGCGTAAAAATAAAGATATGGATTTCCCAAAAGAATTTGAATATAAGCCATTTGAGTTCTTTGATAAAGACCTACAGATAGGGCTTTGCTATGAATTAGCTTATGATAAATTAGAAAAAATGTACCCGAACTATACTTTGTTCGCAAGTGATTGTTTTGGAATTTCAATTGTTGACAATAACAATGACGATTGCGTAGAGGTAACATCATTCTCTACAGGTCGATTAGGAAAAATTGGACCGCTTGCAATGAGGGATGAAAAGACTAAAATAATTTTCCCATTATTCCAGAATAAAAATATTAGTTATGTTCAAAGTTGAATGGGATAAAGAAACAGGTGGCGTAAGGCTGAACTCGCTGCATACTAAGGATTCGTTAGGTGTGTCTCCTCGTCCAGTCTTCTTCGAAGAACTTGATTTGCTACAGCTTGACAAACTTGGTTGGAAGTATCCCCATTGCAAAGAGCCGCTGATGTGGTGTTGCAACAAGTCGTATTACTACTACGGAGAACTGATGTTTGAAGCCAAAGGAGCCAACGTATATGACCGTGCTACTGTCGTCTTCCAAGAGGGAAAAGAAAAAGTTGAACTGAAGCCTATGGATATGGCGAAAATGCTTGAACGTTGCAAAAACGAGATGTTCCTGCTCGAGACCGAAGCTATTGAGTTTATTCGCGATGTCTATATGCAATATACCGACGCAAGCAGAAAAACGGACTCTATTGTCGCCAACCAGATTGATTTTGAAACATTAGCCGCAAGAGTTTCAAAAGAACGGAAACAGCAGATGGC
>JAFZTG010000071.1 GCA_017618935.1 Bacteroidales bacterium
CGAGCGTGTCCGCGTGAAAGACTGTATGGACAGGGCGTTCGCCCACTCGGTGCAGGAAATATCGCTTGAAAAGTCGGCGCAAGTGCAGAAAGTGAAGGACGATATTATAGACCAAATAGACGAGCAGTTGGGTGACGAATCAGGCGAGAGCGGTGACGGCAAGACATTGCTCGAAAGTTTGGGTTCGGCGTTAGAGGCGTTCGCGAACGGCGACACAAGCGAGTTGCAGGCGTTGGCTGACCTGTCCGTTGACGACATAAACCCTGAAGAGGAATCAATAGACGAGGACTTTGAGGGTAACGAACTCGGTGACGAGGAACTTGATATTGAGGGTGACGGTTTGGAAATGGACATCGAGACAGAGAGCGGCGAGGGTAACGAACTCGGTGACGAGGACGACGAGGAATCTGAGGACGAGGACAAAAAGGTTGACAAGATAAAACTGAACCTGCACGATTCAGCCGTTATGTTGGCGAAATGGTTGGTCGCAAAAGACAAACGCGCCAACAAGATTATCGACGCCCTGAAAGACGAGTTGCCGATACTGAAAAAGTACAATTTCAAAATATCTGATTCAGAGTTGATTGAAGAGGAATTTGAACCTGTCGAGGTTATCGAGCCTTTGCTGAACCGCGAGGAATTTCACTCAGTGTATCAGACACCGCCGTACGTCGGCGAAATGGCTAAGGAATCGAACCCCGTAGAGTGCCTGTCCGCGACAGCCGTGAACTACGGCGACCTGTCACCTGTCATTCAGGTTGAGTGCGAGAACGGAACGGTTCAGAATTGGATTCCTATAATGGGTTCGAGCGAGAACATAGCCGAACAGTTGAACGTTGAGGGCGCGAATGTTGAAAAGATTATTTCCGACAACTGTGTTCCTGCGGACGACTACTATTCGGCGGCGGCAAAGACTAACAACTTGGGAATCATAGACAGTAAGTTCTACAAACGCAAGTTGAGCGACGAGTGTTGGGTCTGCGACGACGTTCCTGAGTTCATAAAGGACGAGGGTGTCGAGGGTGGCGCGACATTCGCACAGGAAGGACTGACGACTATGCCAAAAGTCGTACCGTCAGGCTCTGTTCTTATTTACGGAACAAAATACAATTTTTATAACAAATCTAAAAAACAGTAAGGATATGAGACGGGTTTTTGACAATGAGTACGAGCCGTATCACGGCGTGCGTTATCAAATTGTTGTATGGTCGAATGATATAGACTACGACGAAAAATACGATTCCGACGATTTAAACGAACTAAAACAAGATGTTAAGGAATTTTTAAAAACTGAGGACGAGGTAGGTATTGTGGATTACGAGACAGGTGAGTGGGTTTATATTCACACAAAAGACGGTATGCCTGCATATAACCTCGAAAAGGTTTATCCGTTGAGTGCGAGCCTAAAAAGAAAACAACAGCGTAAAACCGAAAGAATGAACAGTCGATACGCCGAGAAAGATTGGTTGTCCGATTCGGTACGTCGTGTGAAAGACAGTAAGAAACGAATCAAAGATTCCGATTACACGTATGACACTGTTGACTACAAGGGTTATACAATCAGGATTGAGTATGACGATAATTATCAAAACCCATTTGAAGAGTGGGACGAGGAATGTCAAATTTACAATGTGGGACACCGTAATTTCGGTATGGGAAAAGACATTGGTTACAGGTTTGACACCGACGAAGAGGCACGCGAATATTTTGGTGACGCATACTATCTACCGTTTGCCGTGAACGGTTACGACGATTCTTGCTACGAGACAAGCGTTGACCGCGCCGACGGTTTCCTTGTTTGGGAACGTGCCGCTTTTGAACATTTAGGAACATCAAATACACCCGAACAGGATTTGAGAAACAGTCTTAAACTGTTGTCTGACTATGCAAGCGGCAAGGTATTTGGTTATATCATAGAAAATCCTGACGGTGAGGAAGTCGATTCTTGTTGGGGATTTTTCGGTGAGGACTACATCGACGAATTGATTGACGAGGCAAAAAGTATTATTGACACGGATATTGAACAAAAAGAAAAATACGAACGCGGACGTGAAGACCGTGAATTTGACGAATTTTGGGCGAAACGCGGTGATATTGGCGATTCAGTACGTAAGCGTAACGTTAAATAACGCCTTTTCAAATTCATAATAATATTTTATTTGTGTGGCGGTGCGGATTCAGCAATGTTTCCGCACTTTTTTATACATTTTTTATAACAAAGTATTGTTATATTAAAATTATTTATATATTTGCGCAGTGAAACTTTAAAAACGTATAGATATGGAAACTACAAAGACTTACCCGAGCGCACAGGAAATGAAGTATTTTACTTGGGAATACCCGTGTTCATTACGCGCCGAGGCGGACAGATTGAGAGAGGAAAAAGGTTTGTTCACCCATTTTAAAAATGTCATTCCTGAAAATGAGTATGACGAGTATATTAAAACCAATTTCCAAAAGGTTGACGAGGACGGTGGTTCATACGAACACTGTGTATGCCTGAACCTCAAAACGAACGAACTTATTTACGCCCTTGAATGGGACTATGACGACGTTCGTGTTGACGACAACCCGTTCCGATATATGAGTATCGATTACGACAGTGACGCGTTCAAAATGTGGTGGGACTTGGTTTACCGCGAAAATTACGAGGCGCACCAACGAATCGAACAGAAACTCGCTGAGGCGAGAGCCAAAGAGCCGAAAGTCGGTGACAAGGCGGTCGTCGTGAAAGGGCGCAAATACCCGAAAGGTATGACAGGCGTCGTGACTAAGATTTGGTACTATCAGGCGTCGTATTACAACCGTATTCCCTACGCGCTGTTGGACGGTGAAAAGAAAATCGCGCTGAACAACCTTGAAAAGTGTAACGATTAAAACATACAATTATGACAACAACAAAACAAAAAAACGGCATTCCTACATTGGAAATCGGGGTGTTGTACGAAACAACGACAAATGTTGATACCGATACCGTCAATTGGATTGGCGAACGGGTGTTCGAGAAAATGGAAAACAACGTGTATTTTGAAAATTTATCGAAATACAACGATGACATTTCACAATTTTACATTCCTGCTTTGAAACAGGATTACAATATCGCGTTGACGCGGTTCAAACGCCAATATCCGACGGCGGAGTTTAAATCGTGTTTGGTTTTGTTCCAACGCGACGTTGACGGCGGCATATTGTCGAAACATATAATTTTCGCAACCGACAACGATTTTTACGATTATTGGGGAATCTGAATCAATTAAAACACAACAACAATGACGAACGAACAAAAACAATTATTGGTTAAAGACTTGGGCGCACGGTTGCCGTATGAGGTTAAGGTGAATGTGACGAACAGCACTATTTACAAAGACCCGATGAACGTTATGGGTATCGACTATTCAAATGAAATCGTGAAAATAGGTGAAAATATCGGCGGAATGTTTTTCACCCACAAAGAACGTGTGGCAGATGTCAAACCCTATCTTCGCCCAATGTCAAGTATGACCGAGGACGAGAAAGAGGAACTATCGGATTTACTATACAAAGATTTTGATGGTACACTTATAACATATACTCGAATGGACAAGGTGTTGTCTTGGTTGAATCAAC
>JAFZTG010000072.1 GCA_017618935.1 Bacteroidales bacterium
AGTGATGCAAATAGTTCCGACTTCGACGACTTTTTCTGATGTCAACGGTGTTTCAATTCAAACAATTTGCTATTTCCCAAGAACATTCGGCTTTGAAACTCGGAACCGATGCTGTTCTTTTGGGTGCCCTCACCGAGTTCAATCACCCCCGAAACATTCTTGATATAGGCACGGGAACGGGAATTCTTGCCCTGATGATGGCACAAAAATATCGATGTGCAATAACGGCTATCGACATTGACGAAGGAGCGATTCTCGACGCAAAAGAAAACGCAAAAAATAGTCCGTGGAAGGAGAAGATCACAATCATTCACGGAAACATACACGATACAGATTTGCAACAAAAGTTCGACGGCATAATCTGCAATCCGCCATTTTTCAGCAACAGTCTGCTAAATCCAGAGTCAAACAAGGCAATCGCACGACATACCATAACGCTCACGCCACAATCGCTGTTTCATAGTATAGAAACGCTTCTTGACGATGATGGCAAGGCATCAATAATCATTCCGTTTTCGGAGAAAATACTTTTTTGCGAAACAGCAACATTGACGGGATTGTATGCCATTGCAGAATGGCTCGTGTTTCCCAAAACAAACGCCACAAGTCCCAACCGTTGCATACTGCAATTTGCGAAACAATGGCAGCCTTTCACGCAGAAACGCATAGCAATTCGAAATGATGACTCATCGTATAGCGATGAATTCAAGCAGGTTACGAAAGATTTTTATGCTAGGTTAGAGTAGGAACTACGCAAATATCTCATTGCACCATCATTGTAAGATTTTTCTCCTCAATCTTTTTCCTTAAGTTGATAATTGCGTAACGCATTCTTCCCAATGCAGTGTTTATGCTTATTCCTTGACTTTCGGCTATCTCTTTGAAACTCATGTCAAGATTTATGCGCATCAGAACCGTCGTGCGTTGCTCTTCGGGGAGTTCGTTTATGAGTGCTTTTAAATCTTTGGAGATCTGAGTTTTTTGAAGCTTTACCTCAATTGTATCGTCAGAAAATTTTGCATTGTTGAATAGGTCTAATTCACCAACTTCGTTGGGAACAGTTGGTAATTTTGACGCTTTCCGTACATTGTCAATTACAAGATTGTGGGCAATTCTCATAAGCCAAGCCGAGAAATATCCGTAATCCTGATATTCTTTTCTACGCAAAGAATTGATAGCTTTCACAAAAACCTCTTGGGTAAGGTCTTCCGCTAACTCTTGTTTACGAACAAGATGACGTATATAGCCAAAAACTTTTCTGTGATAGCGGTGTATTAAAACGTCCATCGAAGCATTGTCGCCATTGCAAAAAGCAACAACCAATTCCTTATCAGATACCATACTTTCCATAACCGAATTATTAGTTAGAAATTAATAATTTGTGAAAAGTAAAAATATCCTATAGGCAATACGTTTTAAAATTAATCACACAAATATATGAATAAGAACGAAAAAAGCTACAATTTTCTGAAAAAAACTATTTTACATAGCCCAATTTTCTCAAAACATCGTCGCTTACGTCATATTTAGAATCGCTATATAGAAGCGTGTATTCGCTTGATGCAGCGTCAATTACAAAAGCGTAACCCTGACTTGAGGCGAGTTCCTTGATTGCGTTAAAAATTTCATCTTGAATCGGTTTAATCAATTCTTCTTCTTTTTTAACACGGTCGCCGTTTGCACCAAAACGTTTTTTCTGCAATTCTTTCAATTCTTTCTCCTTATCCAAAATTTCTTGTTCTCTTTTGGCTTTCATATCGTTAGAAAGAAGAACCTTGTCAATTTGGTATTGTTTGTATAGGGCGTCCAACGCTGTACGTTGTTCTTCGATTTCAACTTGCCAGTTTTTGGTAAGTTCGTCAATCTGCTGTTGTGCTTCCTTATATGCAGGAATTTTACTTAATAGATAGTCTGTGTCAACATAGACAGTTTTTTGTGCATATCCAATTGTTGCAATTAGAAGACTTGCTAAAATAATTGATAATCTTTTCATAATATTATAGTTTAAATTCAGTTTTTATTTTTACCTCTTAACTTTTAATTCTTAATTCTCCTAAAATTGTTGTCCTAATACAAATGTTGGTTGCCAACCTCTCACGTCGTCTGATTTGCCAGCAATCTTGTCGAATCCGTATCCCATATCGAATCCAAGCAATCCCATCATTGGGATGAACAATCTGATACCGCCGCCCGCACTACGTTTTATGTCGAATGGGTTGAAATCCTTAAATTCCATCCATGCGTTTGCTGCTTCGGCAAAGGCGAGAACGTATATCGTCGTTTCTTGTTTCAATGCAAGTGGATATCGTAATTCCATAGAAAATTTATCATATAAGAATGCACCACCTTCGTCTTCTGGCGTAAGTGCCGATGCATCGTACCCTCGCATTGGTACAAAATCCGTGCCATAGTAATAAACATTGCTTAGTCCGTCGCCACCAATGTCGAATCGTTCAAACGGCGTCTTGAAATTCTTGTTGTAATATCCCACAAAACCAAAGTCGATTCTCGTTTCCAATACCAAATCGCCAATGATTTGCGTGTACATTTTCGATTTGAATGTCCATTTGTGGTATTCTATCCATTTGTATCGTTCTTCGTCGCTTATGTCGGCATCGGGATTGTCGCGGAATAACGAGTA
>JAFZTG010000073.1 GCA_017618935.1 Bacteroidales bacterium
GAATCACCAACAGCGGGTGGTTTCAATTCGGAATTTACTGCAAATTAACACAATTTTCCGAATAGCTAATATACTTCGTTATTTTTGCCAAATTTGAATATTCACTGCAAACAGTGGCAGTTGCTGGAATGAGATTTGGGGCATAAAAAAAGCCTCAACATTTCTGCTGAGGCTTGCTCCCAAAACTGGACTTGAACCAGTGACCCTCTGATTAACAGTCAGATGCTCTAACCAACTGAGCTATTTGGGAATATTGCTTCCTAAAAAGCAGTGCAAATATACAAGTAATTTTGAATAAAAAAATATCTTTGTAAAAAATTTAACAATGAATACAATTATTTTCGGTACGATTGCTTTTGATGCGATTGAAACTCCGTATGCCAAGACGGATAAAATTATTGGCGGATCTGGTACATATATCTGTTTTTCAGCGTCTTACTTCGTGAGACCTCAGACTCTTTCTGCCGTAGGCTATGATTTTCCACAGGAATTTATCCAAAAACTGAAAGACAAGGGTGTGGATTTGGATGGAATGCAGATAAAACAAGATGAGAAATCTATGTTTTGGTCGTGTCGCTATTTCGATAATATGAACCAACGTGAGACGTTGACGACGGAGTTGAACGTGGTTGAACATTACAATCCGATTCTTCCCGAATCATACAAAAATACGGAATATGTGATGTTGGGAAATGGCAGTCCAGTGCTGCAACGTAATGTGTTGGAACAACTTCACCATAAACCGAAGTTCGTCGCTCTCGACACTATGAATTTCTGGATGGACACGATGATGGACGAATTAAAAAAGACCATCGCGATGGTCGATATTATTATTATAAATGACGAGGAAGCCCGTCAGTTGTCAGACGGCGAACGCTGTTTGTCGAAGGCGGCACGCAAGATTTGTGCTATGGGACCTCGCTACGTTATTATTAAAAAAGGCGAACATGGAGCATTGTTGTTCAGCAAGGATAAGATTTTCAGCGCTCCCGCTCTGCCGCTCGAAGACGTGGTTGACCCGACAGGTGCAGGCGATACGTTCGCCGGTGCGTTTATAGGTTACATAGCGCAACAGGACAAAACTGATTTCGAGACTCTGAAGACTGCCGTAATCGTTGCTTCGGCTATGGCTTCGTTCACCGTTGAGAAAATGGGTACCGAGGGGCTGGAAAATCTCACACCATATCAAATCGAAAACAGAATCCTCAAATTCAAGGAACTTTCGGAGTTCAAGATTTAACAGCACAAAACGTGGTCAAGAACGTTTATATTCTATGTATTGACGACATTACTCCCGAAATGATTGCCCGTGTGGAACGGCAGTTGCCGCAGCGATATGCTCAGGCAAAACGGTTTCGCTTCGAGAAAGGATTTCTTCGGTCAATAGGGGTGGGAGTGTTGTTGTTGCACGTTTTTCCCGATTTGAATGAAAATCTGATTCGGAAAAATGAATTTGGTAAGTTGTCGATTGTTGACCACGACGAATGTAGCATTTCGCATAGCGGGAAATATGTGGTGCTTGTAACTGACCAAAATCCTATTGGTATTGATATAGAGGAAATTACCGAAATCAAGGAAAAACACACCATGGTTTCCAAAAAAGTCTTTTCGCCCGAAGAACGACACTGGATGCAAGACGATATGAGCCAACGTTTCTTTGTGTTGTGGACACAAAAAGAAAGTTTGGTGAAAGCCGTTGGTTGTGGCATTACGGTCCCTCTTGCCGAATGCAATGTGTTGCCGTTTGAAAAAGGAGAAAATGTCGATTATGCACAAAATCGTTGGTTCGGAGCAACAACGATATATGATAACCATAGAGTGAGCGTGTGTGCCCAATCATCAGTAGAGTCTGTTTCTTTCTTTAGAATAGGTTGATCTTTTAGGGTAAAATAAGTTAAAATTCATACATGTTTTGCTATACAAAATAGTCAAGTGTATAATTACATAAAAAAAATGTACATTTGCATGAAATAAAAGCTGAACATTATGAAAGATTTAAATGAAGCGAAAACTATCGCAGTTAAAGATGTTGAAAGTAAAGTGATTACTTTGCGTAATCAATTTGTGTTAATTGACAAAGATGTCGCAGAGTTATACGGAGTAGAAACAAAGCGAATAAATGAGGCTGTCCGTAATAACCCTGATAAATTTCCTGAAGGATATGTTTTTGAGTTGCAACTGTCTGAAAATCAACAACTGGTCGAAATTTTCGACCGGTTCAAAACCCTAAAACATTCTTCTTCTACAAAAGCATTTACAGAAAAAGGATTATATATGTTGGCAACAATATTAAAAAGTCCTATAGCAACACAAACAAGCATTGCAATTATAGAATCGTATGCAAAAGTGAAGGAGTTAAGTCGTAACATTAATGCTATTCATAGAGAATCAGACAATAAAAAACAGAAAGGTATTATTCAAAGAACAGGAGAGTTACTATCTGATTTAATTTGTGATGAAGCAGATGCTGTTGAATCAGAATCGACAATGGAATTAAATTTAATGGCATTAAAATTCAGGCATACGGTAAAAAAGACAAAAAAAACTTTGAAGAAATAAATCGCTATCCCACAAAATCATAGTGCTGATTTCGCAGTTGTGGCGTAAATCCTGCTTCTTTTATGGCGTTGGGTAATTCGTCTTTGTGAACGGAATAGGACGCTCCGGCTTGCGAGACTACGTTTTCTTCAATCATTATGGAACCTAAGTCGTCGGCACCGCCGTGAAGACAAATTTGTGCCGTGGGCAATCCCACCGTAAGCCACGACGCTTGAATGTGTGGTATATTGGGTAACATGATTCTGCTTATGGCAATCATTCGTATATATTCTTCTTTGCGGATGGTAAATTCTTGCTGTGTCAATTTCTCCAACGCGGTACCCTTGCTACAAAA
>JAFZTG010000074.1 GCA_017618935.1 Bacteroidales bacterium
CATAGGGATTGTGTTTGGACGGAAACGCATAAAACGACCTTGAGCTGCCGATTTGTAGAAACTGTATCCACCTGCATTGTTTGTAATCAACGCACCATAGGTTACGTCTCCTAAATAGTTACTCCACGAGCGAGGAGTGTCAGGACGAGTAACAACGTACTCTTTCCTTTCGTCATCAAAATATCCGTACTGCATATATTTTATTTTTACTTGTTAATATTAAGTTCACAAAAGTATCAATAATTCTGGAAAAAGCGTTGCGAATACACTTTTTTTTCAAGAAAGATTTGTGAAATTATTTATGTAGGAATTGACGTGTAACGATTTCGCCGTTTCTCATAGTAACGATAGCGAAAAACATACCTTTGGGGAACGACGTGAGAGGATAAGTATTTCCTTCGGCACGTTGAGGTGTGTGTATTACACCGTTCACATCAACAAACTGTACTGATTCATAGTCACCTTCAATAGTAATGTAAGCCAATGCAGGGATAGGATACATCCGCAAAGGACTATTGCCGACAACATCTATAGTTTTTATGTTAGAATACGAATAATCGCCATTGTAATCCGTCTGTTTAAGGCGGAAATATACGATTCCTTCAATTGAGATTGGGTATGAATATTCATACAAAGTGTATGACGACGTGGTTCCTGCCCCCGTAATGCGGGCTATTTCGTGGAATGAGACACCGTCTAAACTTTGTTCTATAGTGAAATAGTCGTTATTGGTCTCGGTTGCCGTTTCCCATTCAAAGAACAATTCCTCACCTTGTTGTGAGACTTCAAAATACGTGAGTTCTATGGGAAGGAATGTAGCTAAATACCCGTTGGTAACGTCATATTCAGCATTGTTTTTAGTCTTAACTTTCTTACTTGTCCAACCAGATTTATTATTGTTAATGACTTGATGGTTGGCATTCGTGGCACCAGGTAAATTTGAAGTGTTGAGTCTCATTTGTGATATAATATCCGAAAAGACATCGTATTTGGCGATGGGCCAATTATTCACCATATTTTGAAGAGACGTTAAAGAATTAAAGTCGGCATCTCCGTCGTTAAGAGATACGGAGGAAACGGCAGTAGATGAATTGAAGATTTCTTTCACTGTTGTTACTTTGGAAAAATCCCCGTTTAGCGTAACATCTGTAAGATTTGTACAAGAGCTAAACATACTCTCCATTGTGGTAACACTTTTGAAATTATCAACTGTGGCAGATGTCAACTTACTACTTTTGAAAAAATTATTTACGTTTGTAGCTGCATCAGGAAGATTTATTGTTGCTGTAGTTAATTTGTCACATTCACGCATTGTTCCATTCATATTTGTGAGTTTTGGGAAATCCCCTTTAATAACAACATCAGCATCACCATCGACGTTGAATAAAGCAGATGTTATGGCATCACAATTCTTTAACATTTCTTGTGTTGTCGTAACCTTTGGAAAATCTGCTTCAATGATTGCAGAAGAAAGAGCAGTACAATTGTAAAATAAGGATGCTAAAGTAGTCACTAATGGAAATTCGCCTTTTATCACAGCTGTTGTTAAATTAGTTCTTCCGCCAAATAAAGAATTTAAAGCAGTAAGTTTCTCAAATTTCCCGTCAATTTTTGCTGTTGTTAAATTATTACAACTAGCAAATATGTTGCTAATGTTTGTTACGTTCTCAAAATCCGTCTTAATGTCAACATCCCTAAGAGAGGAACAATTTTGAAATAAATTTTTCAATGTTGTCACCTTTGAAAAATCTCCACTTAACTGAACAGCAGCATCGGATTCTTCTCCAGCATCATATATTGTAGCAGATGTTATGGCACTACAACCAGAAAACATAGATTCCATAGAGATAGAGGCAACATCTTCGCTTAATGTCCCCTCAAAGATGGCGGAAGTCAAAGAACTACAACTTTGAAATAAATAAGCCAAATTAGTTATTAAAGGAAACTCGCCTTTTATCACGGCTGTTGTTAGTTTTGTTTTATCCTTAAATAGGGAATTCAAACTCGTAAGTTTCTCAAATTTCCCGTCAATTTTTGCTGTTGTTAAATTATTACAACTAGCAAATATGTTGCTAATTTTTGTTAAGTTTTCAAAATCTGTCTTAATGTCAACGTCTGTCAGCGAAGAACAATCTTTAAATACATTTTCCAATGTCGTTACGTTTGAAAAATCCCCACTCAATTGAACAGCCGCATCGGAATCCTCTCCAGCATCATATATTGTGGCGGAAGTTATAGAACTGCAACCATAAAACATTGACGCCATAGATGTAAGTTCTTCTCCGAAATTACCATCAAGAATTGCCGATGCCAACGAACTACAATTATAGAACATTGATGTCATTTTCTGAACTTTTGAGAAATCTCCTGTTAATGAAACTGACGGCAATGCCGTACATCCAAAAAACATAGATTGCATTTCCGTCAAAGCATTCCCAAAATCATCTCCGTCAATTATTGCAGAAGTCAAGGCACTACATCCTTTAAACATTGAGTTTGTAGATATTAAATTTGAGAATGTACCTTTTATTTCTACATCTTCCAATGACGTACAGCCATTAAACATACTCGCAAATGTTGAAACATTTGAAAAACCACTACTAATCAATTTTACATCTGCATCAGAATCTGGGTCGGTGGAAAAAGATTTTATTGACGTACACCCGTCAAAAACATTATTTGCCGTTTTCAATTTATCTTTGTTAAATGTGCCAATTTTTGCTGTTTCCAAGTTTGTACACCCACTAAACATAGAACTTATATTTGTAACATTACCAAACGATCCCATAAAAGTTATGGATTTCAAACTTTCACAACCTTGAAAAAGTTTTGACATGTCTGTAATAGAAGTCCCAAAGTCTCCTGACGTACTTACTATGTTTATTTCCTCCAGCGATCTACAATTTTCAAACATACTTGTAATCGTAGATACGTTAGAGAAGTTTCCATTTAACCCAATTTTCTTAAGTTTACCATCTTGTGAAAACATTTGCGAAAGGTCGGTTACATCATTAAAATACCAATGTGCAAGACCGCTCAAATCTTCATATATTCCCTCATATTCATCGGGACCAACTTTAAACAACTTTTGACAAGTTCCTGACACAAAAGGGTCTGAATCATCACTCACATAAAAATACACGTCGTATACGTCTTCGTCAGCAACACTGTATGCATAGACTATTGCAGGATATGTAGCATTGATATTGATAGCATTTGTTTTTTCCGTTTCACTAGCCCAATCAAGCCAGTCTTTGTCGTAAGACTCAGATAAACAGGTTTTTCTATAGTATCTTGAAGGGTCGCTGGTAATAACAGAACCTTCTTCAAAGGTTGTTCTTTGAAGGCTACGAATGCTACAACTCCCCATCTTGTCGTTTGACAGATACGCCAAACGTGCTTTTATATAAGGATACCCTGTGGTATTAAATGTACTTGGGTCTTTTTCTCCTATATAGACATCATTTCCTTTAGATGTTTTTTCTATATGATTTGTCTGTCCCCATGCCGAGCCATTTGCAGATATAAGTTTTGCCGTGAAAGTCTGCCCCAACGCCACATTAGCGCCAAGAGAGAGAGCGAATAACAGAACAATTATTCGTAATGATTTTTGCAATACAGTATGTAACTTATTCGTTTTCATACAGTTACCCCCCCCGTTATCCATCATATTGTACTTCGTACACTTATATTTTAAATATGCAAAAATATTTAACCACCAAGCATTTTGCAAGTTTTTAGACGAAAAAATCGCTGAACTGATAAAAACGTGGTTGTGATTCTTTCTCTTCTTTGGGTTCCGTTTCTTTTTCCACAAAAAGAAATGGAACAATAACAATGTCTTTAAATGAAAAAGCCAAGTAGGGGAGTATAGTTACAATTTTAATCGTTTCAATATTTTTTCTGCGTTGAAAACTTTGTCTAACGCGGGGAAATAAAGTTCTACGGCTTCTTTTTGGAGTTTTTTAGCATAAAAATCCGAGAAGAAATAGATTCCGTTGCTGATGACGTAATGCAATATGAAGAACCGATATGCTTCTTTAATAAACCGAACTTCGTTTTCGGTCAATGGGAAAATGGCGTGATATTCTTCCAAAAATAGCAAAAAGCGTTCTTCGTTGAGTTGCGTCGCCGTGTAACTGAAATCGGTCTTGTCGCCAATGTCGGAAACCACACGGCTACACATGTAGAAATCCATTATTCGCGAACTCATTCGGAACCAGTCATAGTCCCAGCGCGAATAAAGCGTACCGTCGGGACGGACGGAGAAATTCCCTATATTCCAATCCACAAAAACGGGAATTTTACGAAACGAGTTAAATCCCACTATGTCAATATTCTTCAGAAACTCCGCGCACTGGCGACGAATCAGGTCGCCGTTTCCTCGAAATTGCTCCGCATGTTCGGGATTTTCAAGGTTTCGCATCAATTGCATGATGTCCTTCTGCAAATTCTTTGACGAGTGTGGCAACACTGGCGCCATAGTGTCGCACATTTTGTGGAATTTAGCCATCTCACGGCCAAAGGTACGCACTTGCTGCTCGCTTAGTCGTTTGGGCAAACGTTCGGCAATGCGCACAGGGCGGTAAAACACCATCCACACATCGACAAATTCATCTTCGTAGCGATACAGATAGAGTTCGTCGTCTTTCATCAACGAACTCGACAACAGCGATTCATAGGGATATTCCAGATTGTTGGCGAGCACATTTATGATGGTATGGTCGTCCTTGAAATTCTCGAATTTTCCGAAACTTGAAACCTTCACCATCAGGCAACCGCCATCAACCAAGGTGAGTTTGAAAACCTTGTTGGTTGACACGTTCACGCTCAAATCCTGTATGTCTGCAATCTCGCGTCGGGAATTGTATTCTTCCCAACCTAAACGAATAATTTTCTGATAATCAATATGTGAATACATACGTATTTTTTTACAAACATACGGAATTTATTGCATATCACCTTTATTTGTATGAGTGCATTCCTCCCAATAAGTTATTTACTCCGAAATACGTCATCAGTACGGTGAGGAACGCAAGACAAACGTAGATGTGGAAGAACAGCAGCTTGTTGAATTTCGACACGGATTCTGTATGGAATGTGGCGGCGTAAACCAAAAATGTAATGAGTGCCCACGTTTCCTTAGGATCCCATGACCAATAATTTCCCCACGAAACATTTGCCCACACAGCACCTAAGAAGATTCCCGTGCCGAGTAGGAATACTGCGGGATACAACATTGTCTTGCTTAAAATGGCAAGCGATTCTATTGATTGCGCGTGTGCATCCTTGTCAATGCAATGGATTACGATACCGAGGATGCCGTTCAGCGTAACGAAGGCAAACAAGGCGTACGAAATCATAATGACCGAAACGTGCAAACTTAACAACGGAGAGTGCAAGACAGGCATCAACTGCGTGATTTGCGGATTTTTTTGACCGAGCCATGCCACCAGCAACGCAAATCCCGAAAGCAGCAAGCCAAAAGGAATGATAATAGGGAATCGTTTGCGTAATATGCAGGCTAACAATAATATACACCAAGCGACAAACATCATTGTTTCGTAACCGTTACTCAATGGTATTCTTCCCGTAATATAGCCAAGCAAACACATACCAATGGTATGAAACGCAAAGGAAAGGAATAATAAAAATGAGAAAATGGAAGAAAATAGATTTTTATGTGATAGCGTTTCGCCACGTAAAATGCTGACACATAGAAAGATAATTGCCAAGAATCCAATCGTTAGATTGAGCATAAACAATAGTTTGGTGAAGGGAATTCGGTTATACCAGATTTCTGCCATAATTTTTGTGTCGGAAATTGGCTCGATGCTTCCATCGTCGGGTATAGCGTGAATCAGTTCTTTTTGTTGGAGCAAGGTGACCAGGGCAATTTTTTCGTCGGCTTGCATAATGGCTTTTTGCAGTGGTGACGGTGGATCTCCGTGTTTTGCCATTTGTTGGCATGTTGCCCACAACTTTTGTAGGCGATAGTTCCCGTTTTCATCAAAAAAATCAACGTAACGGGCATATTTACCTTGCAAACCGAGCGTGTCACGCAATTCGGCACTTTTGACAAGAATCATCGGCTCATTTTTCCATGCTTCGGGAAACAGCAGCCAGCTTCCTACGACTTGTTCTGCCGAAAGTCCTTTGTACGAAGGTTTTCCATATAGTTTTATGGTGAAATCGCGTGCCAAAGTGTTGAACGGAGCAATTCTATTGTTGTAAATCACCTGACGTGTGGCTGCCGAATCGGCAAATCCCTTTTCCCAAATAGGTTTTATCATCTTTGTCTCTTGCGAAAATCCTCGTTGCGAAACGCACGGAATCAACAAAAAAAGCAACAATCCGTTTTTCAACAACGGGTGTTGTAAGAGTTTCCGAAACCCGCACGATTTGGAACAGAGGACAAAAATCATTGCTATGAGCAATAGGATATAGCCGGCGTACGTGACACCAATTCCCCATGGGTCGTGATTCACGCTCAGCCATGTGCCTTTGCCGTCTTCGTCAAACGATGATTGATAAAAACGATAACCTTTGTACGATACTATTTCGTTCATCGCAATTGTTTGTTCCAGAACTGGAACATTGTTTTCCACAATAGCCACGTTACTTGTATAATCCGAAGGTGCGTTTGTCCCTTTGTAATACACGACGGAAAATTTGTTGAGTTTCACCGAAAACGGTAATTCAAAAAATCCCGTTTTACTGGTGATTTGTACTCTGTGTTCCTGTTCTCCCTCGCGAATGTGAATCATTCCTTTTTCGGAAAAAATCCACGTGATTCCGGCACCCAGCAATATCACGATGAATGCAATATGTAGTAGTAATGCAGCAGGTCGATTCCACATTTTTCGTCGGAGAAGATACAATCCTCCAAGCAAACCTAAGAGTGCCCATAAGACGAAGAACCACAATGAATTATAAACCATCGTGGCAATGGTGGCAGTACCATAGATTGCCTCAAGAAACGTTGTCACACCAAGCGCAATGGTGAGAAAACAATATATGAAAATGATACATTTTTTCATCCTTTTCCTTTGTGAGCAAAGTACCGACATTTTTTTGTAATCGCAAATTTTCTATTGTAACCTCATTTTGTGTTTTTTTTGTGCAAAATCACTACAAATAGTGATTGGAGTTTTTTCGAAATACACGTACGTTTGCATTGTAAAACAAGACGAATGAAACTTTCAGAGTTAAAAAACGGCGAAACTGCCGTTATTGTTAGGGTTTTGGGACATGGCGGATTCCGTAAGCGTATTATGGAAATGGGATTCGTGCGAGGCCAAAAAGTGACGTCAGTCATCAATGCTCCGATGAACGACCCGATAAAATATTCGATTATGGGGTATGATGTCTCACTTCGACGGAGTGAGGCCAATTTGATCGATGTCCTTTCGGAAGCCGAAGCAGATTCAGTTCTTTCTGCCGAGGATGCCAAGGCGCCGAATTATTTTGCTTGTGGAGAATGTAGCGCATGTCAGTCAAATTGTTTTACCAACTTGCATAAGACAACACAACGCAACATTATAAATATTGCGTTCGTGGGAAATCCTAATAGTGGAAAGACCTCGTTGTTCAACGCTCTTTCGGGTGGAAGCGAGCATGTGGGAAATTACAGCGGTGTGACGGTTGATGTGAAGACGGGGCATTTCAATTATCGTGGCTATCACTTCAATGTAAGTGATTTGCCAGGAACGTATTCTCTTTCAGCATATTCGCCAGAAGAAATTTACGTTCGTCGCCACTTGCAGAACAATATGCCCGACGTGATTGTCAATGCCGTGGTAGCATCGAATTTGGAACGAAATCTCTATCTTACCACGGAACTTATTGATTTGAACCAACGTGTTGTCGTTGCATTGAATATGTACGACGAACTTACGGCAAGCGGTGCAACGCTCGACTATGCGCACCTTGGCTCCATGATGGGAATTCCTATGGTGCCCACGGTTGCAAAGAACGGTCAGGGACTTGACAAATTGCTTGATACGGTGATAGAATTGTTTGAGGGAAGAAATGAGGCTGCCCGTCACGTACATATAAATTATGGTAGCGTGATGGAACCAGAAATCTCGGCTTTGAGTGAAAAAATGCACGAGTCGAATGACTTGCCACAACAATTCCCTGCACGTTATTGGGCTATCAAAATGATTGAAAGCGACACGGAGGCAATTGCCTCGCTCAAATCGTGCGAAAAATTCTCGGAGTGGGAAGAAATTGCAAAAACATCGTCGGAACTCATTCAACGTCAGTTGGGTACCGATGTTGAAACGTCGATTAGCGATGCAAAATACGGATTTATTACGGGTGCATTACATGAAACTTTTGTTGAAGGAAAAATCGACATAAATCGTAAAACCAGAAAAATTGACAAATTGGTTGCCAATCGCTGGTTGGGATTTCCGTTGTTCATACTTATAATGTGGTTGATGTTCTTCGTGACGTTTGAAATAGGAGCGTTTCCACAAGACTGGATTGATGCGGGATTCACGTCGTTGAGCGACTGGCTGAATGAAGTGATGCCCGACAATGTGTGGCGTTCCTTGCTTGTTGACGGAATTATTGCTGGTATCGGAGCCGTATGCTCGTTTGTTCCGAATATTTTGCTTCTGTATCTGTTCATTTCAATTATGGAAGATTCGGGCTATATGTCGCGTGCAGCGTTCATTATGGACAACCTGATGCACAAAATGGGACTTCACGGAAAGTCGTTCATCCCGATGCTTATGGGATTTGGCTGTAATGCCCCGGCAATTATGGCGACACGTACCATTGAAAGTCGCAGTAGCCGATTGATAACGATTCTCGTGATACCATTCATGTCGTGTACGGCCCGATTGCCTATCTATGTATTATTGGCTGGGACGTTCTTCCCGAATCACGCTGCTACGATAATGATTTTATTGTATTTGCTCGGAATTGTCGTTGCAGCTATCAGTGCGAAGTTGCTACGCGCCGTAAAGTTCGGCAAAGACGAGACACCTTTTGTGATGGAGTTGCCACCATACCGAATGCCGACGGTTCTTGCAGTGTTGAAGCACATGTGGGATAAATGCTATCAATATCTTAAAAAGATTGGAACGGTAATACTTGGAGCGTCAATCATCATTTGGGTATTGTCGTATTTCCCAAGACCTACGACAGAAATCACCAACGAACAAGGCGAGGTTGTCGTGGTTCAGGCAGAAGCAAGTCAGACGGATTTTGAAAACTC
>JAFZTG010000075.1 GCA_017618935.1 Bacteroidales bacterium
CACGCCATTCAGATGGATTACACGTACAATGGGCAGAAATACGTTTTGAATCTTATTGACACTCCGGGACACGTTGATTTTTCGTACGAGGTTTCGCGTTCCATCGCCGCTTGCGAAGGTGCGTTGCTGATTGTTGATGCAACGCAAGGTATTCAGGCACAGACGATTTCTAATCTATATTTGGCAATAGAGAACGATCTTGAAATCATTCCCGTCCTTAATAAAATGGATTTGCCGAGTGCCATGCCCGAGGAGGTAAAAGATCAAATTGTGGAACTTATTGGCTGCAAACGCGAAGATATTCTTGAGGCAAGCGGAAAAACAGGCTTGGGTGTTGAGAAGATTTTGCAGACGATTGTCGAGAAAATTCCTGCTCCCAAGGGAAATCCCGACGCTCCGTTACAGGCATTGATTTTCGACTCGGTGTTTAACTCGTTCCGTGGCATTATTGCCTATTTTAAGATTATTAACGGTGAAATTCACACTAACGATTTGGTGAAGTTCATCAACACCAAAAAAGAATACGAGGCACTTGAAGTCGGCGTGCTTCGCCTTGACATGGAGCCTCGCAAAGTGGTGAAGACGGGCGATGTGGGCTATATTATTTCGGGTATAAAAACTGCACGTGAAGTAAAGGTTGGTGACACAATTACCCATCGTGACAGACCATGCGAAACGGCCATAGAAGGATTTGAGGAAGTGAAGCCTATGGTGTTTGCCGGCATCTATCCTATTGATACAGAGGATTATGAGCCGCTTCGTGCGTCAATGGAAAAATTGCAGTTGAACGATGCCTCGCTGACCTATCAGCCTGAATCGTCGGCGGCTCTTGGATTCGGTTTTCGTTGCGGATTCTTGGGATTGCTTCACATGGAAATCGTGCAGGAACGTTTGGACAGAGAGTTCAATATGAGCGTGATTACCACCACGCCCAACGTGTCGTATTATTGTTATACCAAGAAAGGCCAGAAACTCGTGGTGAACAATCCTACCGACTTGCCGGAACCTACAACAATAGATTACATTGAGGAACCATATATTGCCGCACAAATCATTACAAATGCCGAATTCATAGGACCGATCATGAAGTTGTGCATTGACAAACGTGGTATCTTGAAAAACCAGACATATTTGACGGGAAACCGCGTGGAAATCAATTTTGAACTGCCTCTTGGCGAAATCGTGTTTGATTTCTATGACAAACTAAAAAGTATCTCGAAGGGTTATGCCTCGTTCGATTATCACATTATTGGATATCGTGAGTCAAAGTTGGCTAAACTTGACATTTTGTTGAACGGCGACAGCGTTGATGCCCTTTCAGCGTTGATTCACCAAAGCAATGCATACGATTTCGGCAAACGAATTTGCGAGAAATTAAAAGACCTTATCCCGAGACAACAATTCGACGTTGCAATTCAGGCGGCAATCGGTACGAAAGTTATTGCCCGCGAAACGGTGAAAGCCGTTCGTAAAGATGTGACGGCAAAATGTTATGGTGGCGACATTACCCGTAAACGCAAACTTCTTGAAAAGCAAAAAGAAGGGAAGAAGCGTATGAAGCAAATCGGTAGTGTTGAAATTCCGCAGAAAGCATTCTTGGCAGTGTTAAAGCTAAATGATTAAAAGCAGAATCGAAAGGTTCTGTTTTATATGACAGAAACCTTCTTTATGCAAGAATACTTTTCGGCAGATTGGCATAATCAACATTCATTTTAATTGCCCATTCTTGCGGATATGGATTATTTGCCCTATTGCCAATATTTTTCACAAATCCGATGGACGTATTGTTGAAGGTGATGTTGATCCAGCCTTTTTCGGCATCGGGCAAATACAAGGTCTCTTTCTTAAAATAGCGAACTGCCTGTTCCAAATCAACAGCGACAGAAGGGAACGCATTTTTATCATACTTTGTGGAAAATGCCAATCCCGCCAATGGATTTATCTTATTCCCGATACATTCCACGAGTGGCGTTCCTGCGTGAACAAGGTTACAATGCGAGGCAATTTCGGTCATGAAATCCTTGTGATGCAGAGGAAATGCCCACGAAAGATTTTTTCTGTCATTAAAGCATATCTGGTCGGAATCAGAAATAAGATTCTTGAACGGTGCAGTGTTTTTTTCTGACAAAAAAGTGATGGTTTTCGCCTGCTGTACTCGTTTAGGCAAGACATACTCTTGTCCGTCGGTCTTGCGTATGACGGAAACTGAGAACCCCTCGCCTTTCGTCTTGTGAGGGAAAAATCTATAAGAAAATGCACCGTTTTTCTCCCGTTCGGTTACATTCCATTCGGTTTGCAAAGGAATCCGTTCGCAACGAGCGTTATTTTCGGAAACAAAACGTGCCACCACATCTTCATTTTCCTTTTCGTTGAACGTACACGTGCTATAAATCAACAAACCTTCGGGAGCAAGACAATCCCATATGTCGTACAAAATACGAAGTTGTCGCTTGCTACACAAGTCAACATTTTCGGGCGACCATTCCGAAATAGCCTCAGAATCCTTACGAAACATCCCTTCGCCAGAACATGGAGCGTCAACAATAATAATATCGAATGCCCCTTTCAAAAAACTGAAATCTTTGGGGTCGTTATTGGTTACAATGCAATTGGGATCCCCCCATTTTATAAGGTTTTCCGACAAAATCAGCGAACGACTTTTTATCACCTCGTTAGCAACTATAAGACTACCTTCGGGAAGAAGTGAAAGAGCGAGTGTCGTCTTTCCTCCCGGCGCGGCACACAAATCCAGCACACGAAGCGGCCGTGTGGCAAAAGGTTTGATGATTTGCTCCAAAAACATGGAAGACGCTTCCTGCACGTAGTAAGCACCAGCGTGAAACAAGGGGTCAAGCGTGAAAATTGGCCGCTGGTCAAGATAATATCCTGTTTCACACCAAGGAACACGAGGCAACGATACAGCACTATATTTTGGGGGATTGATGCGAATACTCGTCAATCTTTCCGTGTTGAGCGCCGTCAACAACGCATCGGCGTCGGTTACCGAGGCAATGGAATCCTTGAATATGTGCCAATTAGTTGTTTCCATAATAAACAAGACAAATGTAACGTTTTTTATATATTGTCAAAAAGACTATATTTGCGAAATAGAAAAATTAAGATGAAAACATTACGAAACATTGTTGTTGCTGTTCTCCTATGCGTTGTAGGTCTTGCGTCGTGTTATTCGCAGCAGTTGGCCGATGTTCCCAACGTGATGCCGAAGACGAGAGTTTTGTTCATTTTTGATGGTTCGTATAGTATGTTGGGAGTATGGGAACGTCATTCCAAGATGGAGGTTGCCAAAAGTATCCTTATTCCTTTTATAGACAGTGTTTCAAAGATTCCTAACGTAGAAATTGGTTTGCGAATTTACGGAAACCGTAGTCCGTTTCCTCCACAAGACTGCAAGGACTCACATTTGGAGGTTCCTTTCGGGAAAAATAATGTTCCAGAAATTATGAATAAGATTCTTTCGCTTAATCCTAACGGAACAACGCCTATTGCGTATTCGATAGAACAGGCGGCGAAAGATTTTCCCCCAGATACGACGGCACGAAATATTATTTTCTTGATTACCGATGGTGTAGAGGCCTGTGAAGGTGATCCATGTGCGATTTCCCGCGAGTTGCAGGCGAAAGGTGTGATTTTGAAGCCATTTATTATCGGAGTTGGGAATGATGTAGATTTTAACAAAGTGTTTAATTGTGCCGGACAAGTTTTTAGTGCAAAAAACGAATTGGATTTTCTTCCGATATTAAATTTGGCAATGGAGAAAGCATTGGTTAGTACTCCGTTGCAAGTTTATTTGCTTGATGCGTATAAAAAACCTCGTGAAACCGACGTGCCAATGACTTTTTACGACAACACGACAGGTTTCATTCATTACAATTTCGTTCATTCTGTCATAAAGCCCGGCGAACCAGATATTTTGTTCCTTGACCCGCTTGTATCGTATAAAATCAAGGTTCACACGTTGCCACCCGTGTATGCTGACAACATCAATCTTGAACCGGGAAAACACACGATTGTGAAGATTGACGCTCCGCAAGGATATTTGATGGTGGAACGTCCATACGGATTCAACATTTCTATTCCTATTCCCGTCATTGTCCGTCAACAGGGCGATATGAACACGCTGAATGTGCAGCAGGCAAACGAAAGAGTAAAATATATAACGGGAAAATATGATTTGGAGGTTTTGACAACGCCTCGCACGTATTTCTATGATGTGGAAATTAAGCCCGACGAGGTTAAGACAGTAAAAATACCACAACCAGGACATGTTTCGTTTACTCGTCCACAGATGGGTATTGGAGCCGTGTATATTGACAGAAATACTGATTTGGAGTTTGTCACTTATTTGAGTGCTGATAGTCGGAAAAGTGATGTACTGACGCTTCAACCGGGGAAATATGTCGTGATTTGGCGTGACAAAAATGAGACCGATACGGAGAAATCGACCTCAAAATCATTTGAGGTAACGCCGGGTTGTAATTTATATATTCAGATAAATGGTTCAAAAAAATAATATAATGAAAAAGTTAGGATTGATTATTTCAGGAATTTTGGTAGCATTGTCATCGTTTGCACAACGACCAACGGCAACGCTTGCGCAAGTGAATGATATGGTGCAAAATGCTACATTATATGTCGTGTTGGAAGATAGTCCGCTCAGCGATTACAATCCAGAAATTCGGAAAGCGGCAGAAAGCGGTTGGTCACTTACTCCTATCAGATTTATACATTTAGGCGATTTGGATGACGCAAAATTACAAAATCCTAACAATGCGTTTCTTACACAAGTGACCATGAAATTTGAGGAAGACAAAGATTCTGTGAAATACACTTTTTTGAGCTTGCTCATTGGGGGAGAGTATGAGACTATCAATGATTTGCCCGAGGTTTGCACGTTCCCGCTTTGTTACGAGGGTAGCGACGAAGACGAGATGGCATTCAAATTGCCAGCCATTGTTGCTTTTTTCAGTAAACATGTACAGGCAATTCAGTCAAATGCGGCATTGTTGAAAGACCGAAACTACAATTCTTATACAAAACAGAAAAAAAGCATCGCAGGAAAAACAATTTATATGTTAAAATACGAGCAAACACCTTCGTTTGACGAAAGTGCCGAGATAACGGCGGTAAATCCGTTGGCAACCATCTCTATTCTTGATGATAGAAGCGCGTTAGAAAAAATCATCCGTCGCAAGGAAGCAAATGCTCTATTCCTTCATATTGTTGGTTGGACAGATTTGGAAATGGTTCAAAATAATGAAATGATACCTGGTCGCTGTTATAAGATATTGATGGACGTAGAAGGAAATCTCTACTATTTTGCCTTCCATAAAATGAGCGGAAACGCCTCACTTGACTTGAACGGTATGCAAGCCAAAGACTGGAAGACATTGGCAACATATACAAAATAAAAACGAGGATTCTTTATGAATCCTCGCTCTTTGTTTTCTAAAAGTTTTTTATTACCATTCTATTCCAAAACGAACGTTTACGCCCGAAAAGTCAACTTTCTCGCCAGGAACGTAAGCGTCTTTTGAGGAGTCCCATGTTTCGTCGCCCACAAATTTCTCATAGTAGGTTGCGCCAAGCATAATTGACAATGCAAAATCTTTTGTCGTCGCAAAACGCACGCCGACTGACGCATCGCCATACGCTCCTTGGTCGTGACCTAAATACGAGCCAAGACGCATTGAGAAAAATGGAGAAACAGATTTTTGATTACTTACAACGTATTTGATTGAAGTGAAGAATGGAACTAATGCATAATTGTTGTTGAATTCAGCACCCAAACCAATACCGGCAAACGTATGTCCGCCAAAATAAAATCCGTGAGTTGTTGACAAGTTGATAGAACTTTCTCCATCGAAATGGAACAAATTACCTTCTTCAATGTACCCTTGATAACCGTTAGGCACACGAATTTCACCGTCTTGTGCGAAACTGAATGTAGCACAAAGAACAGCCACGATTGTAGAAACCAATACTCTTTTCATGTCTTTATTATTTAGTTAATTTTAGTAGTACGCAAAAATAAGAATTATTTTAATACTATGTATATAATCCGCCATTTATTGAAATCACCTCGCCTGTAATGTACGCAGCCTTGTCGGAAACGAGAAACGCAACCAAGTCGGCTACTTCGTCGGGATTGCCAAAACGGCCAAGCGGAATCATTTTCTTCAACTCTGCTTCGGGCAAATCCTGCGTCATATCAGTGGCAATAAAGCCAGGAGCGACGGCATTTACGGTAATTTTCCGAGAGCCGATTTCTTGTGCCAATGCTTTTGTGGCGCCAATCAAGCCTGCTTTTGCGGCAGAATAATTTGTTTGTCCTGCCAAACCTTTCAAACCCGACAACGAGGCAACATTGACAATACGGCCGCTTCGTTTGGTAATCATACCTTTCAGCACGCGACGAGTCACGTAGAAGAACGAATCCAAATTAGTCCGTAACACCTTGTTCCATTGTTCGTCTTGCATAAACACCATGACGGCATCTTCGCGAATGCCTGCATTGTTGACCAAAGCGGCAATGTAGTCGTCGGGGTGAGCAGTTTGCCAGCCCAAGATTGCTTCGTCAATCGATTGAGGATTTGCAACGTCGAACGGTAGCAATTCTGCGCTACCGCCATTTTCTTCAATTTGTTTCTTTACGTCAAGAGCGGCTTGTTCGTTCGACTTATAATTAATAAGCACGCTGTATCCCTCTTTGGCGATTGCCAAACAGATAGCCCGTCCTATTCCTCTTGAACCTCCTGTTACTAATGCGTATTTCATTATATGTTTGCGTTTTTCAAAAATTCAATCAATGTTGCTATTTCTTCATATTTCGGCTTGTCATCAACAAAGGCAGGAACTATCTTGCGAATATCGTTGTAGAACGCCTTGGTAGCCGACGACAATTTATCTTGCATTTTAAGGCAATCAACGGCTTGAACCAATGCCAAACAATGAATTGCAGCGACTTGGTAACCATTTTCAATAACGTGTTTTGCAATCAAAGCGGAATTTGTTCCCATGGAAACCATATCCTGATTGTCGTTATTGTTCGGAATGCTATGGATAGACATTGGATTGGCAAGTGTCTGTGATTCCGCCGTAGTTGACGTTGCCGTAAACTGCAATGCCTGCATACCATAGTTCAGTCCTAATTTTCCAAGATTTACAAACGGTGGCAAAATGCCGTTGATTTTATCATGGAACAAATAATTCAACTGACGTTCCATCAACATAGTCATTTTAGCAACGCCAAGTTTCAATTTATCCATTTCGTATGAAATGTAGTCACCGTGGAAGTTTCCGCCGTGATACACGTTTTTCGTCTCAACATCGACGATAGGATTATCGTCAACTGAATTATATTCGTTTACGATGACTTTTTCGGCATTTTTGAGTTCATCATAAATAGGACCAAGAATTTGAGGCACGCAACGCAACGAGTAATATGGTTGTACCTTCTGGTCCATTGAGAAGACTTTCTTTGTCGTTTTCTGATTGTACAATTCAGCTTGACGGTCACGCATACATTTGCTGTCTTTTGCGATTTCACGCATACATTCAGCCACTTTCTGCTGACCTTCGTGCAATTTTATGTTGTTCAATTCTGGACTTAAGAAATCATCGTACGACGAAGCAATCTCGTTCATCATAACTGAGAACAACATAGCCCAACGAAGCAACTTTTGCGAATACGTAAGATTCACGACACCTATACCTGTCATACACGCCGTGCCATTTACAATTGAAAGTCCGTCGCGACCATGTAGTTTCAACGGTTTCAAACCTTCTTTCTTCAACACATCAGCCGTTTCGCATTTTTTCCCTTTATAAAACACAAAACCCTCGCCAATTAAAGTAAGAGCCAATTGCGACAATTGTACCAAGTCACCGCTCGCACCTACGCTACCATGTTCGGGAATATAAGGGTATATGCCTCTGTTTATGTATTCCATCAATTGTTTTGCACAGTCAATATGAATTCCCGACTTACCCAAGACAAATGTCCTATAACGGGCAAGCATAGCGGCGCGAACGTATAATTCGGGAAGCGGTTTTCCCGCACCACACGAGTGTGAACGAATTATATTATATTGCAAGTCATTCAAATCGGCATCGTTGATACGATACTGAGCCATAGGGCCAAATCCCGTGTTGATACCATAAATGACTTTATCTTTGGCAAACTTTTCAAGAAAAGAGTAACTTTCGTTCATCTTTTCTTCTTCCTTCTTACTGATTTTCAATTTCTTACCATCAAATACTATGGCTTGAATCTCTTGTAATGTTATCATTATTGTTCAAATTTGAAACAAGACAAAGGTACACATTTTGCTGATTGAAACGGTATAAATGGGAATTTTATTGAGAAGAAAACATGTTGCGTTTTCAAGGTCAACTTTTAGAAACGATTGTTAATCTTCGTTCTTCAGAACGTAGAGTATGTCTTTGATTTTAATCAGTCGGATGACAAATGCCACGGCGAAACCTGTTACGCACAAAATTAATACGTTGTAAATCCAATTCTCAGAAATACCTCCTTTAAGGAAATAGAATAACAAGAGATTGATCAAAATGAATACCGTCATTTTTGCAATGTCCTTGTACGGAATGTGGAACTTGAAATATTTCAGCGAAAGAATAATCTGAATTATTCCCGTGAAAAATTGCGTTATCACCGAAACCACGGCAGCACCCCAGGCGCCGTATCGGGGAATGAAAATGGCGTTAAATCCTATATTACAAATCATACCGGCCGCCGCCATCAGGTTCATCACTTTCATACTGTTGTTTGCCGTAAGCAACGTACCAAATATATATGACGAGGAGATAGGGATAAAACCTATGATAAGGACCTGAAATATTTGGGCAGACGTGTCAATGCTTTCCTCATACATCAAGTCCATCAGTTCCGTGCTGTAAGTGCAGCAACCGATAACGAACACGAGTACGGGTGAAAGAAGCAGCAAAAACGAGAATTTGGTGAATTTCCCGAGAGGAGCTTGGTCTTTGAGCATTTTGGCGAACATTGGCAACAGCAAGGTTGCAAACAGATAGGCGAACATGCTTACTGCATCAAGTATTCTATATGATTGTGCATAAATGCCGGCTTGTTTTGCACCGTCGGGCAACATCCGTTCTATCATCACCATGTCGGTTCGTGTGTAAAGACTCATCAATAGTGAGAGTAGGGCGAACGGATATGTTTTTTTGACAATTTGCAAGAGGAATTTCAAGTCAAAATGAAACGAGAAACGTTTTGCTTTCCCGAGAACTATGCAAAATGCTATGATACAAGGAATTGCATACGAAATAGTTTGTGCATACACAAACCATTCAATACAAAAATCGTCTCGATGCGTGAGTAACAAATATCCGCAAATAATAATCATTAACAATCTGTCAATCACCGAAATACAACTGTCGGTCTTGTACATGTACGTTCCCGAAATGTTGGAGCGCAAGTACAACAGAAAAGAAAGTAGAAATTGATTTATGGCAAGAATGCCGAATATCTTAAATTGCTCAAAACCAAAGCCTAACGATGTGCCGACAATTCCCAACACGATGCAATATACAATTCCCAGCAAGAATTTCAGCACCACCATGCTCGAAAAATACTGCGGAAGCAGCGTGTTGTCTTGGGCAATGCTGCGATTGTTGAAGTTCGCAATACCCATATCGAGAATGATGTTGAAAATAATAGACAAACTGAACATTGCCGCATACACGCCGTAGATTTCGGCACCCACAACATTTTGCACAGTTCGGTCAATGCCAAAAATGTAGAACGGCTTGACCAAAATGTTCAGGAAAAGCAGCAGAATCAGGTTTGTAATAAAAGTCTTCCTCAAAACAATTCAAATTTCAACACACAAAAGTACATTTTTTCTGGTCAAGATTTAACTAATTTACTTTCTTCAACTAAAAATCCACTTTTGTGTAATCAAAGAACGTCATTTTAATTAACATATTGACCAAATCATCATAAAAATTCGTTCCTTTGCAAATATGAAAATTGTAATCAACACACGGTTGCTTATAAAAGGCAGAATTGACGGAATTTCACGTTTTACGTACGAAACCATCAAACGTATTTGCGTGAATCATCCCGAACATCAGTTCTATTTGTTGTTCGACAGAATGTATGACAAGAGTTTTATCTTCTCCGAAAATGTGAAACCAATCATCGTTCCGTTTCAGGCACGACATCCGTTTTTGTGGTGGTTTTGGTTCCATTCGCAAGTACCTCGTGTGCTAAAGGCGTTGCAACCCGACGTGTTCGTCTCTACCGACGGATATAGCGTTGTGGAATCGCCTTGCGCCGTGGTTGATGTGATTCATGACTTGAATTTTGAGCATTATCCCGAATATTTGCCGTGGTTGGTACGAAAATATTATCAGAAGTATTTCCCGCAATACGCCCGTCACGCAACACGTGTGGCAACAGTTTCGGAATTTTCGAAGCAGGATATCCACTCGCTCTACAATGTTCCGTTGGAAAACATCGATGTGGTATATAATGGCGTAAGTAGCGTGTTTACGCCGTTAATCGACGTGGAGAAAAACATCATAAAACAGAAATACACGAATTCGTGTGATTATTTTGTGTATGCAGGAACGCTTCATCCTCGGAAAAACATTGAAAATCTGTTTGCTGCATTTGCCATTTTTAAGGAAAAGACAAAATCCACGATGAAATTGGTGATTGTGGGCGAGGCAATGTTTCTGGCTCATTCCATTCAGCGGGCGTACGACAAACATCCGTACAAAAAAGACATTGTTTTCACGGGGCGCGTGTCCGACAAGGATTTGCATTATTTATTGGGCTCGGCGTTTGCAATGACGTATGTGCCTCCGTTCGAAGGATTTGGCATTCCAATTTTGGAAGCCTTTGCGTGTGGCATTCCCGTCATCACTTCAAATTGCACCTCTATGCCCGAAGTTGCAGGCGAGGCGGCTCTTCTGTGCGAACCGCAGGATGTCTCCTCGATTGCCGATGCAATGATTCAATTAAGTCAGAATCAGGAATTGTACGAACAA
>JAFZTG010000076.1 GCA_017618935.1 Bacteroidales bacterium
ATGTGTTCTGATTGAATTTTCAGATACTTGTCGTTGTCGAAACCTATTTTCATAATTCCGTATTTTGTTGGGGAGTTTCTGTTTCTGCCGTTATTTCCGTTTCCGAAGTCGTTGTTACTTCTTCTTCGGGTTTTGTCATTTTTTCCTCATCGGAATAGCCTATTGCCAATGCAATTTTTGACTTTGTGGGGAACATTGCAATTTGCCAAACAAAAGAAAGTGCAAAGAAAAGGAAGAAATAAATGTCTTTCCATATCAGTGCGAATACCAAAGCTACGACAGAAAGGACGTTCATCGTCATAAAACGCACCAAGGTTGATGCCTTGAAGATAGTCTCTTTCTCTTCCGTTGTCGATGCCTTACTAATTTGTCGGTTGCGTTGAATCAGTGCCAAAATGTTCCAGCCAATGAAAAAGAGCGTTACACCAAGAATTATCCATCCTTTTATGCTCGTGATTGTTTCGAATGAGATCTGAAAACTACGACACAAATACAATACGATACCAAAGAAGAAAATCTGCATCAGCAGCAAAACTGCCGTTATGATTTGCAGTGGCAATGAAAAAGAAGATTTCACGCCATTTAGGTTAATTCGATTTGACATATTTTTATTCTTTATTCAAGCAAAAATAAATCATTTCAACAAAATGAGAGTGTTGGAGAGGGGATTTTTTCATAATTTGCTATTGTTGATAAGAAATTCCTTTGTTGGAATATTGACAAACGTATGTTTTTTGTCTCTTTGCCACACACGGTCTGATTGACCCCAAGGTATCGACTTTGTACCGAATTGCTTCGGCATTGGGAATGACCATTGAATTGCGACCGATAATGTAACATTACCCCGTGATGTTTGTCGTAGGGCTGTCATAATATGGCAGCCCTACATCGCATCATGGGAAAGGGCAGAACACGATACGTTTGCATAATTCCGTGATAAAAATCGTAGAGACGCGATTAATCGCGTCTCTACAGCGAATCGTGATATTTGTCTGATTCCCATTGCGCCACGTTGTTTTGAACGTACGTGGCAATACGATTCAATTCATCGGTATTGCGAACAATGTGGTCGTGAAACCGCGTTTGCCAGGCGAATGGAATTGCGTGGTCGTTGGCGAAACGGGTGATTGCACGTTTCAATCCGCCAATAACGGTAGACAATAAACCACGTTGACGCGAAATGGATTGTAATTGTTCGTTTACTACATTATTTTTCCAACGATTTTTTTGTTGAAATGACGTGGATGTCTGTTGTAGAGACGATGTGCACATCGTCTCTACGGGGGCATCACGGAAATTGTGTAAATTTTTGGTTTTGTCAATTCTCACAATTGCATGAATATGATTAGGCATCACAACCCATAACGGAATTTCTGCGTATGGGTAATGAATTTTTGCATTTTTAATTTGTTGTTGTGCATATCCCCCTATTCCCGACAACACCATTTTCGGTTCACCATTGCCGTCTGTTACAATTTCCCCAAAACAATGTTCCCGATTTTGGGTGCAAATTGTGACGAAATACGTGCCTGCGTTATAATTGTGCCATGTGGCACGTGCAGACGGAATACGAAATCTGTTTTTGAATTTTTCGTTTGGCATGATAGAATTATGTTAATGTTGCGGCAAAGATTCGTTTTTTGTTATATACAATCACAATCCGTGATGTCTATTTCGTAGAGACGATGTGCACATCGTCTCTACAACCAACCATCACGAAAATTGGAATGCTGGCTTCTCTACTAATTTTCCTCGTAATAATAGGAATAATCGATACCTTTCATAAACATTTCCCTGTCGTCAATTTTGTCGGTCAATGCGGATTTCAGCAGTTCTTTTATTCTGGTTGCGTCCACCACGCTTCGTTCCATTGCCGCCAAATAGTCGTTTTTGTTGATTTGACTCCAGTCCACGCATTTTTTCAGCGAACGTTTTAGCATTAAATCCAGCCAAATGCGTGTGCTGCGGCCGTTACCTTCCATAAACGGATGTGCCACGTTCATTTCCACGTATTTGTCAACTATTTCGTCGAACGTGTTTTCAGGCATTTTTTCTATTGAAGGTAAAACAACAGGGAAATGCAGGGCGTTGGCAAACGAAAAGCCACCCTTGCTAATGTTTTTTGAGCGTATTTGGCCCGCAAAATCATACAATCCGCCAAAAATATAAGCGTGAATTTGTTGCAGGCATTTAATGCTTCCCGGTTCCAACGATTTAAGCAATCCGCTTTCAAAAAGAGCGTATGCTTTTTTACGGCTTTGTCCGTCAATCGTGTTGTCGCTGTAGGTGAACCAATCCAAGAAATCGTTTGCTCTATTATTGGGATAATGTTTTGCCAACATTTGAACGCCGGCGTCGTCAAGTGCGTCGGCAGCATGTTTTTTCCCGTCGGGAGCTTCGAACTTGAAGTCGTGAGTGACACTCACGACTTCATTCCCTTCGTTTTTCAGTCTCTTTTTAAGCCATCGCCAATAGTTACCAGCTTTTACATAATCTGGTTCGTTGTTGATTGCTTGTACAATGTCGGTTGCCGAAAACCACCATTTGTTTTGGTCTTCGTCCCAAACGGCCCGCACTTCGCGGTCGTTAAAGAATCGGATAGATGTTTTCATTTGTTTGCTCTATTTTCATTTAGTTATATATGCAATATTACGAAAAAATTGGCAAAATATCATGTTGTTGGTCTGAAATTTTGTTCGCCCCCCTCCCTCCTTTAATGCTCCCACGCTCCGTCATCTTCCGAACCGAGCAACGCGAGGTGAGGAACCTCCTGCGTGTACATTTTACACCTCCTCCACATCATTAATGTACCAAAACTTTCATTGTTTCCTATATATACAATATCATCACAAAATCATTTCAGCAAAAGTTATTAACAATTCGGCAATTTTGTGTTAGTTTTTCAAAAAAAATTGTATTATTGTGTCTCTTTTTGCTTTTGCGCAAATTGAGGTATTATAATAATGTATAAGTAACTTAAAATTAAAAGTTTATGAAGAAGTTTGTATGTAGTTTGTTGTTGGTGCTTTCGGCATTGTTTTCGATGGCACAGAATTACACATCCAATGGTGGCACATTAGAATTTAAATCTGGTGGCACTGGCAACTTTCCTTTAATAGGATGTATCGGCGATGATTTTTCCATCACTATTGTTGATAGTGAGTCGCTAATTGCGAGTGTTACCCCTGATGACCCAAGTAATCCTACATTGACGTATGCGAACGGTAAGTTGTTTGGTAGTCTTGTAGGTACTGCGTATGGTACACAATACCAATATACGGTAAAGGATGGTGATGGAGAAGAGACGGGTAAATTCATATTGTTTGTAATGGAAACTCCATCTGATCAAACAATCTCCACCGAAGCAACCTCGTTTACGATTGGAAAAAATTATATGTTCCAAGTTTCTGAGGCCATGCAAACGTATGAATGGAGTGTAACAACGTCGCAAACCGATGGATATCAATTCATGAATCAATCTGAAGCATCTTGCTCACTTTGGTTTCTAAAACAAGGTACGTATATTTTGAACTATAATGGTTCGTCAGCAGGGGGATGTGCCAGTCCAACTGCTACATATACTATAAATGTAACAGGTTCTCAAACTATAACTTATACGGCTTCTGATGAAACTCTTTGTAAAGATTTATATGCAATATACCAAATTTCAGCTTCTGAAAGTATAACAACAACACTTGAACTTCAAATAAACGGTCAGTCATTTTCTCCCGTAGGAACTTTGAATGGTAATGATATGTATTGTCAGTTTGATTTGTCAGGTTTTTCATCAACAGCTGGCACATACACTGCTTCTCTTGTTGATGTTCTTGATGGCAAGAAAGAAGTTGCTTCAGCGCAATTGACATTCCTTGCTGCACCAACAGTTCCAGAAATTTCAACTACAGCACAATCTTTCGAGACAGGAGAAAACTATTATTCATTTACAGCAACTACAACAACAGAAAATTGTTCTTATTCGTGGGGTACAGAACAAGTTCCTGACGGCGTTGAGGATATATACATTAATAATTCAATAGGACAAAATACAATTGTGTTTTTCCCTGTTTCAGGAACATACAAATTAATTTGTATGGTAGTTAACTCCGATGGTTGTAGAAATATTGGACATTACACTGCCGAAGTTACCGAGGGTACTCCAATTGTATTTGAAACTGTTCCTGATGTAACCATTTGTACCGATAATCTTGAATATTATACTTTAATCGCTACTACGGCACTTTCAGACTATAGTAGTTTTAAAATAACAGATATTGCAACGAATGTTTCTTCTGGTAGTACGGTAAGTGGTTATGAAGTTACGTTCCCGATTCTTTTTGTTTGGGAAGCTGGTGCGCATCAAACAAAAATCACTGACCGTGCAGGCAATGTGCTTGGAACTCCTACGTTTACCGTGGTGAACGCTCCAGAAACTCCTACTATTACTTCTACGCATACAACATTCTTGGCTGGCGAACAATATGTGTTCATGGCAAGTTCAAATACTTCGGGCGTTACCTATAAATGGACTCTTGCAGGTGATGGGGCTTCAATTGTTGGCGACAACAATATGGAAAGCGTTACGGTGGCGTTTAACAGTACGTTAGATCAGGGTACATTCCAACTCATTTGCGAGGTAAGCAACAACGGGTGTACGGTTGTTGGCAGCAAGAATATCGAAGTGTCAAGCGGAGCAACTCAGCAGGACATTACCTACAATGCTCCAAATGCAACGCTTTGTAGAGGCGATAATATGGCATACACCATTATGGCTTCGGAATCGATACCATCAACAACTACGCTAAAGATGACTGTAGGTTTGGAATCATTTACAGGTTACTCGAAGGGCGATTCTTACGTATTCGACTTGTCGGGAATGACACCGACTTCTGGCACATTTAACGCCGAAATTGTTGATATAACAAACGGCACGACGATTGCCACGCCGACAATTACGGTAAATGCTTCCCCGTATGTTGTGATTTCATCTACGGAACAATCTTTCTCAACAGGAACAATTTATGAGTTCACTGCAACTTCTGATGCGTCGAATGGCACGTATATGTGGAGTATGGGTACATATCCTGACGGTGGCACGTATGAATTTGTTAATGGATATTCTTCTCAAAGCACAACAATAAAATTCAACACTGCAGGTCAATATGAATTGTGGTGTGCTGTAACTGATGCAAATGGTTGCTCTTCTAATAACTTTACGTATGTTACGGTTGAAGAAGGTTCATCAACTCCAGTGACGGTTACAAATGGTGGTTCTGTGACATTTGTTCCAGGATCCTCGGCAACGCTTGTTGGCTGTGTAGGCGAATATCCTTATGTTAGTTTCGAGGGTGAAAATCTTAACCTTGCTCAACCTCAGAGCGGTTCTGGTAGCGGACAAGCAAATTTCTCTGAAGGTAGTTATAATTCGTTCACTTTTGAATTTGTGTCTGCAGGAACATATTACTTTAATATCTACCCTGTCGGTCAGGAAAATGATATTATGGTATTGAATCTTCAGATTAATGAAAAACCTGACGTTCCAACGATCACGTCTTCCGATGATACTTTCCTTGCTGGACAGACATATACGTTCACAGCAAATACTTCAAGTCAAGACGTTACGTATGAATGGACTCTTAGTGGTCTTCCTTACGATGGAGCTTCGATTGATGGCAGCAATACTGAAAAAACTGTTTCTGTGGTATTTAACAGTGCATTGCAACCAGGACAGGGAACATTCACGCTCTATTGCGAGGTAATCAGCAATGGTTGTTCTGCCATAGGTCAAAAAAATATTGAAATGTCAAGCGGTACTACTCAGCAGGATATTACTTATACCGCACAACCACAAACATTCTGCTATAAAAATGATGGACAATATGAATATGTTGTGAAGGCATCGCAAGCTGTTGAAGAAGATGACTATATTATGGTATTGCTTTCATATTCTTCTTACTATGGTAGTTATCATTCGGATGCAACTGATGGGGATGAGATTTATTTCCGTTTGAATAATTTGCCTGCAGCAGAATACGAGGTAATGATATATTCTTCCGATAGTCTGAATTTGCTTGTTGAGTCAGCAACGATGACAGTCGGTGCTCCTATTCGACCAACTATTTCTTGGGAGGATGGAGAATTTTATGTTGGCGAAACTGTCTCATTCTATAATGAGAATTATGATGAGACATTGACATACACGTGGTCGGTTGATAATGCAGACCATACGTTTGTCGGTGCTACCGACGGAGAGGGTGTAAGCATAACATTCTTGAATACAGGTGACTTTGTTGTAAAATGTGAGGCAACGGAAAATGGCTGTACTTCCTCAGACACATATTCTTTAGAGGTTGTTAATGCAGTCTGCTCAATTGACGGTACAAAATATTCTACTTTGACGGAAGCGTTGAATGCAGTTCAGTCTGGTGATGTAATTCTTGTATTAGATGACATTTCCGAGGCAGACAGCGTAATTACTCTTAATAGTTCATTTACACTCAACACTAATGGTCATACCATTAATTTTGGTGCGATTCAAGGTATGGCGAGCCGTACCATAACAGGTGGTGGTATTCTTAATACTGCATTGGAAAATTCCAACACCAACGGTTCTGATGTACTTACGATTGATGGAGCTACTTTGAACTTGAATGGTGTGCAATGGATGGCAAAAGGTATGATTACTCTTACCAATAATGCATCTGTTACACTGACTGACGGAATTTTCTTAGGTGGTGGCGACGATGACGGCTTCAATCTAAGCATTGATAATACATCAAGTTTCAATGTCAACGGAAAGTCAATTTGGGGTTATAATTACGAACGTATCGCTTCCCAAATGAGTCCGTATTTACCAAGTGGTTATACGGTAACAGGAACAAGCGATGGTCTTGAATTTTCGCCTGATGCAAATGTGACTTTGTCTGTTCAATCAGCAGAACCAATTACTTATACGGCTGAGGCAGTCACTACTTGCTTCAACGAATGGGATGAAGGCGAGTTCGTTGTAACTGCTTCCGATGTGGTTGAAGGTTCGTATGTAATGACGTTCGGTGAATACGAATTAACTACTCAAAGAACCGACGGCGACCAAATTTATTTTGAACTGAAGAATATCCCTGCTGGTACATACAATGTAACAGTCTGGAATTCAGATAAGTCAAAGCAACTTTGTACTTCTACATTGACTATTCTTGACTCTAGTCTCGAAGTTGAAGGTCCTGAAGAAGGTGTGACGAATGAACCTCTTACATTTACGGTTACAAATCCTGTTTCGGGTGTGACTTACAATTGGGTTGTTGAAATGTATGGCGGTGATTCTAATTCTCCTGCCGATCCAAGTTCTTATACTGCCGATTCCTTCGAGGGAACAACGTTTACTGTAACATTCCTCGAAGCTGACGAATATTATCGTATCACTTGTAATAGTTCTTGCGGATATGGAACGGAAATGGCGTTGGATATTTCCGAAGCACCAAACTATGTGAAGGTAATTGAATTGCCAAAATCTTCTTATGGTGAAAATCTTTGGCAAATTAATAGTAGTGGGGCAACAACATTAGTACAAGATGCTGTTACTGCTGCTGAAGTTGATGACTATACTCCACAAATCGGTGATGTATTCTCATATACCTTGAAAGGTGTTGCAAGTTTCACGGGAACAGTAGGATTTTATTTGGTTGATGTTTCATCAGCAGCTTGTTATTGGGCTCCATTTACGGATTCAACAGCTTCTTACCATGAAAACAATCAATTCCAAGTTACGAAAGGTGAATCATTTGAAATTTCTGGCGAACTTGAAATTACAAATTTGTCTTGGGATAATTGGAGAGCGTGTGGCGCTGTTACGTTAACTAATCCATCACTTGATATCGAAGCTCATTCTGCTGATGGATTGTTGGAAGATGAAGTTGTGACTTTGTCACTTACTGAATATTCTTTGACATTCACCGAAGCAGAAATAGAAAGAACGTATCACATATATGGCAAGGCAATTGCTTGTAACGGTGAAACAACCACCGTACAAATTGCAGCTCCGCAAGGATTTGCTAATCCTTCGGATATTAAGATAACAGGTCAAATGGGTACAATTACTCCGACATCTGTTGAAGACACTTTGGCAACGTTCGAAAATGTTCAAGCATATCGGTGGTCTTTGAAAGATGGAGATGAATCTGTATTTAGTTTCTCTGTTGAGGATGAAACAATCACTGCTACAATCACTGGTCCTACCACGGCAACAGTAGATGAGGAAGTTACATATTCTGTTACTGCATCTTCAACACTTCCAAATGCAGTTTTGAATTATTCTTGGGGCGGTGGTGTTGAAAACTCGCTCGAATCGGATTTGATGGCTGTGGGTTCTTTCAGTACAAGCGATATTGGCGAGGCGGAAGTTTTCTGTTTGGTTGAATCGGAAAACGGTTGTTCATACGAAGCAACACTTGCTGTTACCGTTGAAGAACCTGTTGAAACAGAATTTACAATCTCAGAGAAATCTACCTTGAGCGTCTGCCAAGGCGATGCTGCTACGGTTATTATTACGGCAGAGCCAGCCGCTACGTTTGCAGTTGTTTCGTCAGATAACGAGACAGTTTATACTGCGGAAAATCAAGGATCTGTTTCATTTGCACTTAGTGCAACAACAACTTCTACATATTATATTGTAGAAAATGGAACACAAAAAGAAGAATTTACGATAACGGTAAATGAGATACCAACGGTTACTATCACTGCTCTGCAAAGTGTTGTTTGTGTTGGCGATACAGTTCAACTTGAAGCAAGCATGAATCTTTCAGATGGTTCATTCTTCTGGGGCGGTGCTGATAACTTTGACGACGCAACTTCTGGAAATCCGAAATTTGTTGCAACATCCGATGGACATTATTCAATTTTCTGCCAAGTAACAGGTGCTGGAAATTGTGTAGGAACGGCAGAAACTTCAGTGATGGTTTATCCTACTCCTACGGTTACAATCACTGGACCGGCAGAAG
>JAFZTG010000077.1 GCA_017618935.1 Bacteroidales bacterium
CTATCTTTGAACTCTAAAACATTTATTTTGAAACTAATATGAAACAAATACTTTTTATTCTATGTTCTTTTGTCGCTGTTACAGGTTTAAAGGCACAGCATTGTGGTTGGGACCATTCAAAGATTATTATTGTTGACGTGCGTGACATTCAAACGGGGAATATTATTAACGGGCTGGAGCTTATTCTTGCCGATTCGACAGGAAAACCATATACAAGTGAATGGAATATAAATGATAGAGTATCTTTTATTCCACGTTCTAACACTCTCAAATTTGGTCAAAATGTGAGGTCTAAGGGGCAAAAGTTCTCCAAAGTTTGGGGGCCATTCCCTTTTGGCGAGGGTTATTATATGTTACATGTTTATTATAATAATTATCCTGAATTCAACAAAAAAGGGACTGACCAAATTATAATCAGGGATATAGATGGCAACAGAAATTTGGGAGATTTTGAAACGGCGTATGTAACATTTAGTCCGCAAAATATAGTTCCTTTATGTACGGATACTCCTATATGGCATCGTGAGGGTTTTGTTGATGAGATAAAAATCACTGTTTTTATGAAGTTAAAAGAAAAAAGTGAGTGATTTGATTTGTTACCAAATATGCTGAAATAAATTTTGAATGAAACTCTTTCGTTACATAGTGCCCATTCTCTTTCTGTTCTGCTCGGTTGGGGGCAAGGGGCAAGCATTGCCCGAATCAGGATATGCTTTTGTTGCAATTCCAACTAATTTTTTTAAGTATCATTGTTCCTGTACTCCTTGTCATCATGGTGGCAGACATAAAATTATAAAAGTTAGTTGTCACAAGAAAGATAAATATATGGATTATGAATGGTATTCGTCTTCTGATACTGATTATATTTTAATTCGTTTTGATAGAGTTCCTTTTTATTATGAGTTTGAAATTAAAAGTACCGCAGGGACTATGACTTTAGTGTTGGATTCTGATAACATCGATAATATTCGTCCAGAATGGATTTCGGGATGTGTATTTGAGCAGGATGCTCGATATTTTATTCATGAAATTTCTGATGAATCATATGAGAAAGCGTCTCAAAGTTTGCAGAACGAAGGAATTGTAAAGCGATATAGCAGTTCTGAACGGAAATTTCATTGGGCTAAGAAAATAAATAAAGAATATCCTCGCTACGAAGCCGACGGTTTCAAAACGTTGAAAGATTGGTGATTCTTCGAGTCTTTTTCGTCAAGAAAATGTGAGAGTTTTGTCTATATTCGTCAAGAAAATGTGATTGATTTTAAAATATTCGTCAAGAAAATGTGATTGCGATTTTGTAATTTGTTAATTTTGAGTATATTTGCACAGTGTTGATTAATTGCTATGAAACGGAATGTTTTACAGAATTTGATTGCTTGGAAAAATAAGCCGTCAGACAAGCGAAAACCGCTTATTCTCGAAGGAGCACGACAAACAGGTAAAACGTGGCTTGCGCGGGAATTAGGTCGGACGGAATTCGACGAATATGTGGAAATAAACTTCGAAGACAATGAGCAGTTCCGCTCGTTGTTCGAAATGGATTTCGACATAGAACGGATTCTGATGGCATTGCGTTCCGTTACGGGGAAAAAAATACTACAAGGTAAGACGCTGATTTTCTTCGACGAGATTCAATATGCACGACGTGGACTGCTTTCGTTGAAATACTTTGGCGACAAAGCACCTGAATACCATGTGATTGCCGCTGGTTCTTTGTTGGGCGTGGTTGACCATAAGGATGATTCGTTTCCTGTGGGCAAAGTGGAGTTCGAAAGAATTTATCCGTTGTCGTACGAAGAATTTTTGATGGCATTGGGCAAGGACGGGTTGGTGCAAATGCTTCACTCTATGGATTGGGACTTAATTAACTCATTTTCAAGTCAATATATAGAATTATTGCGGCAGTACTATTATGTTGGCGGAATGCCCGAGGCGGTACGGACATTTGTGGAGGAAAAGGATTATGTCGCAGTCCGCAAAGTCCAACTCGGATTGCTTGAATCCTACCAAAAGGATTTTTCGAAGCATCCGCCACAGGAAATCGTAAAACGTATGATACTGCTGTGGAATACGATTCCGTCGCAGTTGGCCAAGGAGAACAAAAAGTTTGTTTATACTGCCGTTCGTCCGAGTGCGAGGGCACGCGATTTTGAAACTTCCATACAATGGTTGTGCGATGCCGGCGTTGCCTACAAAGTTACCCGAGTAAGGGCTGGCGAATTGCCTTTGACAGGATTCGAAGATGCCGATGCGTTTAAAATGTATGTGCTTGATGTTGGTTTGCATGGTGCAATGACGGGTTTGGATGCCAAATCGTTGATTTCAGGTAACGAATTTTTCAAGCAATACAAAGGTGCGTTGACGGAACAGTTTGTGTTACAACAACTTGTACTTTTCGATGAAATCAAGATTCATTATTGGACACCCGACGAAGGCATAGCCGAGGTTGATTTTGTCGTACAGTTGAATGGTAGTATTGTTCCCATAGAGGTAAAGGCGGAGGTAAACCTGAAGGCAAAATCACTTGCCCAGTTTATAAAACGGTATAACACGCCGAACGTGATTCGCACTTCGTTGGAGAAATATTTCAAAGGAGAAAAAATAACCAATGTTCCGTTGTTTGCCATACATTTGTTACCGAATATGCTGAAATAAATTTTGAATGAAACTCTTTCGTTACATAGTGCCGATTCTCTTTCTGTTCTGCTCGGTTGCGGGCAAGGGACAAGAAGAACGGTGCGACTGTTTTTGGCTTGTTTTTGAGGATACGACTATTCAAGATATATCTGTGATTCCTGAGCACAACTATGAGGTTTATAGGACAAATATTTTTAAATCTGGCAATAAACTGTTTGCCAGAATAGATGTGCTTTCTAGAGGAACAGACGACGGAAATGTATCCACTCTTCCATATCCATTGCTTTGTATTGATGGAGTGCCTAAAATGTACATTAAATGTAAAAATCTATTTCACAGTGGTGATATAAATGAAACAAAGGTAGTTTTTAAGTCATCAGGATATACTGTAATAAATGCATCTATTATGGGCGGTGTTGTGAAAATACCGTACGATGACATGTTTGATTATGTTTTATATGTGTCATTGCAACCATGTGAAACATTTGAGAGTTTTCTTAAAAAGTATGAGAATGGTGTGTATAAAAGATATAGCCCTAAAGAAACCACCCAAAGCAACTACGAAGCCGATGGTTTCAAAACGTTGAAAGAGTGGTAACCTTATTTGTATTGAAGAAATAGATGTTGCGATTATTCCAAAAATCCTTGTGAATTAGTATATTTGGAAAATTTTTCAATCATGCAAGAACAACACAAATTGCCCACTCAGGCAGACAAGAATTATGGCGAAGTCATTATGTATCAGACTGATGACGGACAAACGCAATTGGACGTGCGTTTGGAAAACGACACCATTTGGTTGACCGCAAATCAAATGGCACTATTGTTTGGAAGAGACGAGAAAACAATACGAAAGCACATAAACAATGCTATTACCGAAGAATTGTACGACTCTGTGGTTGTCGCAAAATTTGCGACAACCACTAAACATGGTGCGATGGAAGGAAAAACACAGTCACACGATGTGAGTTTTTACAATTTAGATGTAATAATTTCTGTCGGATATAGAGTTAAGTCAAAACATGGCGTTGATTTCCGTAGATGGGCAAATTCCGTACTCAAAGAGTATCTGCTTAGGGGATATGCGGTGAATGAAAAACGTTCCGCACAATTGGGACAGGTAATTCAGATTTTGAAACGTTCCGAGAATATGTTGGACAGCAAGCAAGTCCTTTCTGTTGTAGAAAAATTCAACACAGCGCTTAATTTGCTTGATTCCTACGACCATCAGACAATGCGACGTCCCAAGGGAAACAAGAGCGTTTATGTGCTGACATACGAAGAATGTCGTTCTGTGATAGAATCCATGCGGTTTGGCAATGAGTCACCGTTGTTCGGAAAGGAGAAAGACGACTCGTTTAAGGGCAGTATCGGAAATATTTACCAATCGTTTGACGGTACCGACGTATATCCTTCGTTGGAGGAAAAAGCGGCCAATCTGCTGTATTTTGTGACCAAAAACCATAGTTTTGTTGACGGAAACAAGCGTATTGCAGCCACTATGTTTCTCTATTTTCTTGACAAAAACGGGGCATTGTTCGTCAATGGCAGAAAAACGATTGACGACTATACGCTCGTTGCGCTTACCATTATGATTGCCGAATCTCGTAGCGAGGAAAAAGAAATGATGATTAGTGTGATAATGAATTGTTTAGGATAAAATTTTTCTATCTTTGAACTCTAAAACATTTATTTTGAAACTCTTTCGTTACATAGTGCTGATTTTCTTTCTGTTCTGCTCGGTTGCGGGCAAAGCAACTACGAAGCCGACGGCTTCAAGTCATTGAAAGAGTGGTGATTCTTCGACGAAAAAATGGTGCAAATTTACGATTCAATCGAAAATTTACACTATATTTGCATAAAAACAAAAAACGTATTTGCGTATGATAGCAAGGGAGTTGGAAAAACAATTGATTGACGCTGTGGAACAATATCCTGTTGTGTTTGTAACAGGTCCTCGTCAGTCGGGAAAATCCACGTTGTTGAAATATCTTTTCTCCGATTACCAGTATGTTTCGTTGGAAGATTTGGACAATCGGGAATTTGCACGAAACGACCCTCGAAGTTTTCTTGCGACA